>JAVROZ010000209.1:0-7811 GCA_032162485.1 Mycobacterium sp. | reverse complement strand
CGGCGCCGAGCTCATCGAGCTGGTCGAGGTAGGCGCCGATCACCAGGGTCTGCTCATCGGGATGCTTGGCCAGAATCGATTTGACGACAGCGATTTTCGTGTGCACCGTCGAGCACAGTTTGTAGCGTTCCTCGGGTTCGGCGGTGGCGTACATCATCCGTTCGTTGTCGGTCATCGTGACGCGGACCTCAATGCATTCGGCCGGCGCGATCCAGCCCTGCGCCTCGATGTCCTTCCAGGGCGCGTCATAGCGCTTCGGGCCGATCAGGGAGAACACGTCGCCTTCGCGGCCGTCTTCGCGGATCAACGTCGCGGTCAGGCCCAGCCGACGCCTGGACTGCAGATCGGCGGTCATCCGGAAAACCGGCGCCGGCAGCAGGTGCACCTCGTCGTAGATGATGAGTCCCCAGTCGCGGCTGTCGAAGAGCTCCAAGTGGCGATATTCGCCCTTGGTGCGGCGGGTGACCATTTGGTAGGTGGAAATGGTGACCGGCCGGATCTCCTTGCGCTCGCCGGAGTATTCGCCGATCTCGTCCTCGGTCAGCGAGGTTCGTGCGACCAGTTCCCGTTTCCACTGTCGGGCAGCAACGATATTAGTGACCAGGATCAGGGTCGTCGCGCCGGCTTTGGCCATCGCGGCCGCGCCGACCAGAGTCTTGCCGGCGCCGCAGGGAAGGACGACCACCCCCGAGCCGCCGGCCCAGAACGAGTCCGTGGCCAACTGCTGGTAGTCGCGCAGTTCCCAGCCATCCGGTTCCAGGCTGATCGGATGCGCCTCACCATTGACATAGCCCGCGAGATCCTCTGCGGGCCAGCCGATCTTGAGCAGCATCTGCTTGACGCGGCCGCGTTCGCTGGGATGTACGACGACAGTGTCGTCGTCGATCCGGGCGCCCAGCATCGGTGCGATTTTTTTGTGGCGCAGCACCTCTTCGAGCACGGCGCGGTCCATGCTGACCAGCGTCAAGCCGTGTACCGGACTCTTGACCAACTGCAGCCGGCCGTAACGGGCCATGGTGTCGACGATGTCCACCAGCAAAGGTTGAGGCACCGCGTAACGCGAGAAACTGACCAGCGCGTCGACCACCTGCTCGGCGTCGTGGCCCGCGGCGCGGGCATTCCATAGCGCCAGCGGCGTGATGCGGTAGGTGTGAATGTGCTCGGGTGCGCGTTCCAGTTCAGCGAACGGCGCAATGGCGGCGCGTGCGGCGCCGGCCAGCTCATGGTCGACTTCCAGCAGCACCGTCTTGTCGGACTGCACAATCAACGGTCCGTCAGACACTTGCGTCGCTCCTCCTTATCGCTTCGCCCCCCGCTACCGGGTGGTGCCTGCACAGCATGGTCGCCCGCGGCACCTGATCCATTATCCTTCGTCGGCCGACAACACCGACGTGATGCGGTGAATAGCGAAGTCACGCATGCGCCCGGAGGCCGAATCGAAGCCGACCAATTGACCACCCTTGACGACCAGCGGGGCCACCACGCGCTGGGTAGCCACGCCTGCGGCGTCGAGGTAGCCGATCAGCACCGTGTCTTGGTCTCTTGCGGCTTGCTGCAGCAGCGACATCGCGACAGCGGGGTCCACGCGGATGTTGCTGAACGGCGCCGCGGTCACCTTGCGCAGCACGGCGACTACGGCGTTGAGGGTTTCGACGCTGGGCCGCTGCGGTGGCCGGTAGGGCCGGCGATGCTGCGGTGCGGGCACCCTGGCGCCGCGGCTGCGCACGTCGACGATTGCGCCGGTGGAATCCTCGGCGGCCGGCGCCAAACCGGCCGAGCGCAGCGCGGCGAGCACTTCGGCGATCGAGGCAGGCGACACCGCCACGGTTGGTGCCAGCGCGCGCAGCTGCAGCTGTTCGGCGGCAGGTGCCGCCACTGCCTGGGCCAGCAGTGCCGGGTCCTCGCAACGCACGAACGATGCGGCCATACCGATTCGCAGCTGGCCGTGCCGGCGTGCGACGTCGTCGATTAGGTAGGTGAGTCCTTGCGGTACGGATGTTTTGGAGTGGTGAGCAAAGAAGGCCTGCATCCAATCACGGGACTTGCCGACGTCGAGTGCGTGCCGGATCGATTGCTCACTCACCCGGTAAACCATTGCCGCGCCTGCTGATTCAACGGTGGCCACGGTGGCCAGCTCGTCGGCGAGGCCACGTTCCAACGGCCCCGGTACCACCACGGTGAGGTCTGCCTGGACAAGGAAGTGGTCGATCGGTTCGGGCAGCGCCCGTGTCATGGCGTCAACGCTGAGGCCGGATCCCATTGCGGGGTTGATACTTTCGGCCAGCAGGGCGCGGCCGGGGGCGCTTATCGCTCCGCGACCCACTAGGCCCAACGCCTGGCTCTCGGCCAGCAGGTCGGCGACGGGTCCGGGCTGCAGTCGTCGGGCCCAGCGCGGACGCCTCCAGATCAACGCAGCGGACGCGGTGCTCGCATCGACTCCGGCACCGGCGGGCAGTTCGGCGAGCATGCTGAGCAGTAGTCGCCGATCGAGCGGAGCGGCTGTCGAGAACAGCGAATCCGACAGAGCGCCATAGGGTTTGCCGTCGGGTCCGCGTGTCCCGATCAGCGCGGGCCGGCCCGGCAGGTCCAGCCACGTACTTGCCAACTGATGCCAGCGGTCGGCAGCAGCCAGCGTGGTGAACCGGTCGGCGTTTGTCGTTGGCGCCCAATACGGCCCCTCCCCGCTGCGAGAGCCGTGGGAAAGGTCGGGATCGGGCGTGCCGCTCGCGATCAGTTCGGCGGCGGCCAGGATTTCGAGGATCAGGCCGAGTCGCTGTTCGTCCACTCCGGTGTTCTTGGCAAGGCGCTTGAGATCGCGAACCCCCAGACCGCCGCTACGGAGCTCTGCAACCGGTGTGGCACTGAGGTTTTCCAGCACGACGTCAACCTGGCGGAGCAGGTCGATAACGGCTCCGGCTGCCGCGGCGTCGGCGTCGGTGGGTTTGGTGGTCGAGACCACCGGGTCGGGCTGGGTCAGGTGCAACGGACCGGGATTTTCCCCGCGCAGCACCTGCGCGACATGGCGGGGCAGGATCACCGTTTCGGCGTCGATGCGTCGCAGCAGTCCGCTCGCCAGCAGCCGCGGCACCGGCCGGTCCGGCGGAGCGCCGGGGGCCGCATCGCGGGTGCGTCCCATCGGGGACCCTTCGAGCAGCTTCTCCAAGACGTCGCGTTGCGATTCATCGACCTCGGCGATCAGGGCCGCGATCTGATCACCGGTGCGTGTGCGGTCCTCGAGCGTGACTTGCCCCGGATGCCACGGCAACGCAGTGCCGGCATCGGCGGCAACGCGCACTGCGGTCTCGCCCCAGGCGAGAGCACGATGTTTGAGGTCGTCCAGTGCAGCCGTCAGGTCGGCTTCGGGGACCTCGTCGCCGATCAGCGTCAGCAGCTTGGCAACCGGAACGGATTCCGCGTCGGCATGTAGCACCAGCAGTGCGTCGAGGACTGCTAGTCGCAGGAAGTCGAGGTCATCGGTGGCAGCCTTGACCGACTGACGCGCCTGGGCGCGTGCGGCGAGCGCCGCGATGGTGCCGGGTGGCGGCTGGGCAAGGTCCGGCCGCAGCTCCAACAGCAGTATCAGCCGCTCGTCGGGTAGGTCGGCCAGCCAGGACCCCAGCGGGATATCCGGGGTGTGTTCGGTCATTGCTGATCAAGCCTAGGCCCGACCTAAGGGCTACCGCCGCGGATGGTAGCCAGACCTGTCAGAATGGAGTGCGTGGCTGACACGCGCAAGGAAAAATACGTGGACAACGGCTGGCCGACCACCGACCCGGACGACCACGCGGTGAGCGAACTTGTGACCGATCGCACGGGTGCGCTCTCCCCCTTCGGTGAAGTGGTGTTCCCGGTGCCCGCCGACGAGCTTCCGTATGTTCATCCGGTGACGATCGCGACCTGGTAGGTCGGCGGATGTCCGGGGTGGCGGATCCCTCTGGAGCCCCGGTGACCGCGCTGTCGCACCTTGACGAGCGGGGTGCCGCGCACATGGTCGACGTCACCGGTAAGGGCGTTACGCGTCGGACCGCCGTCGCGGCCGGCGCCTTGCGCACCTCTGCGCACGTGGTGGCGCTGATCTCCGGTGGAGGGTTGCCCAAGGGCGATGCGCTGGCGACCGCCCGGGTTGCGGGCATCCTGGCCGCCAAACGCACCAGTGACCTGATCCCGCTGTGCCATCAGCTCGCGCTCTCCGGCGTCGACGTCGACTTCACCGTCACCGAGTCAGATATAGAGATCAATGCCACAGTGCGCAGCACCGACCGAACGGGGGTGGAAATGGAGGCGTTGACCGCAGTCAGTGTGGCGGCCCTGACCCTGTACGACATGATCAAAGCGGTCGATCCGGCGGCACGTATCGACGACATCCGGGTGCTCCGCAAAGAGGGCGGCCGCCGTGGAAGCTGGGTAAGAGGATGAGCCGGACCGCACGCGTGATCATCGCCAGCAGCCGAGCCGCCAGCGGTGGCTATACCGACGAAACCGGGCCGATCATCGCCGAGTGGCTTGAGCAGAACGGGTTTCTGCCTGTGCAGCCTCGCGTGGTTGCCGACGGCAACCCGGTCGGGGAGGCGCTGAGCGACGCCCTCGACGACGGCGTCGACGTCGTCATCACCTCCGGGGGCACCGGCATCTCGCCCACCGACACCACCCCGGAACAGACCGTGGCTGTGCTGGATTTCGTCGTCCCCGGGCTGGCCGACGCGATCCGTCGCGCCGGTGAGTCAAAGGTGCCGACGTCAGCGTTGTCCCGCGGGGTATGCGGTGTGGCCGGCCAGACGCTGATCATCAACCTGCCGGGCTCGCCCGGCGGTGTCCGCGACGGCCTCGACGTTCTCGCCGACGTGCTCATCCACGCGATCGACCAGATCGCCGGTAAAGATCACCAGCGATGACATTGGTCCTGCGCGCCGCAGTGACCGACCAGCCGATCTCCCTCGCCGAGCACGAGGCCCTGGTTAGCCACGAGTCCGCCGGAGCCGTCGTCGGCTTTGTCGGCATGATCCGCAACCACGACGCCGGGCGTCAGGTGGTGCGGCTGGAGTATTCCGCGCATCCGTTGGCCCCGGAGGTCTTCGCTGAGGTGGTCGCCGAGATCGCCGGTCAGGCCAGCGGGGTTCGGGCCGTCGCGGCCAGTCACCGGGTGGGTGTGTTGCACATCGGTGAGGCCGCGCTGGTGACCGCTGTTGCCGCCGACCACCGCCAAGCGGCGTTCGCCACCTGCGCGCTGCTCGTGGACACGATCAAGGAGCGGCTACCGGTGTGGAAGCACCAGTTTTTCGACGATGGATCCGAAGAGTGGGTGGGTTCGGCCTGAACCGGTTGGACCAGGCCGAACCTGACCTCAGCTGATCGGTCCCTGGGCGAACGCGTCGAGCGCGTCGTTGCCCGCGATGTTCTGGTCGACGATCGCCTGCCACACCTGCTGGGTGTAACCGACGGATGAGACCTGGTGGATTTCTACCGGCTCGGGGACGTCGCCGGGCGCCGGCGGCGGCACATCTGCCGGCTGGAAGCCGGTCTCGACGACCGGGGGCGCGGGAAGTGGCGCCGGCTCGTCACCGGGAGCGGGTGGCACGTCGCCGGGCGCGGGGGCCAGGTCGGCCGGAGCCTGCTCGGGAGCGGGAGCCAGTTCGGCCGGGGCGGGCCCCAGGTCGTTGCCGGCGAGCTGCACGGCAGGAGCCGGTGCTTCGGCTGGCGGCGGCACGTCTGCGGGGGGAGCGGGCAGCTCACCGTTCAGTCCGGGCGCATCCAGCGGTTGATCGAAAGGTCCGAGGCCGGTCGGCTGGGGAAGTACGTTGCGGGGGGACGGGCCCGACAGCCCGGTGCCGCACACAGGCCAGGCGCCGCGGCCCTGGCTGGCCAGCACGCGCTCCGCGACGGCGATCTGCTGGTCCTTGGTGGCTAGCTGGGCCGACGGGGCGTACTGGCTCCCACCATGCGAGGCCCAGGTGCCCGCGGCAAACTGGACGCCGCCGTAGAAGCCGTTGCCGGTGTTGATTCCCCAGTTGCCACCGGACTCGCAGCGGGCTACCTGATCCCACTCGGTGTCGCTGGCTGCCGCCGCCTGGCCGGCCATGGCGAGACTGCCGCCGCCGAGCACCGCGCCGGTGAAGGCGATCTTGGCGACGCTGACGCTCGAGGTTGTGGGCTTACGGTGACGTCCACTCATGCGCTCAGAAAATTCCTCTCGTAGACACGCCTGCGAGGTCAGCTGTCGGGTTCGGATGGAAGAGGTCACCCGGCCAATTCGGTCTTCGTTGACACGACTTCGGCTTCACCCCAAGGGGCCGACACACAGCCCCAGTCCGATCTCGGTGGACCGGTGGGTCCCCCGCCTCCATCCGCGGGTCGGAATCCCTCGCCTTCGGATGGAGCTAGGCGCGTAACAGGCGAGGGAGGGTCCGTCATTGGGTTTAGTTGACGAACCTCCCGAGACGCTAGCGGGTTCCGCCGCCCTCGTCACGCTTAGGAGAATCGCGCGTTTTGGTCACAACCGCCCACAAAAACGCCAGGACAGACAACTGTTTGCCCAGCTCATACCACCCCGAAATCCGAGCGTGGCCGGGTTGTTATCTTTCCGTTACGTGAGATATGTCACAGTATTCACCCGCCGGCGAAGGGAGGGAGTACGTCAACCGTGTCGCCGGCGGATAACAGCGATGTTTCATCTCGGACCGCAATTCCGTTCCGGAGATAAGAGCATCGGCTCAACACTGCCGCCAGAGGTGTACCCCGATCGGCCAGTTCTTTAATCAGCTCGGCCACCGTGGTACCGATTCGCAACGTCAGCGTCTCCGACTCGCTGCCCGCGGCGGCCCGTGCGGCGGCGAAATAACGGACCGTCACCCCAATCTGGGCGGCGCGGGTGGGAGTCTCAGCCACCGATGGCGCTCATCGGACGGTCGGGCTGAATGAAACCGGGGTCGTTGATGCCGTGGCCGGCAGGCTTGGCCCACATTGCGGCGCGCCACGTTGCCTCGATCACTTCGTCGTCGGCACCACCGCGGAGCAGACCGCGAAGGTCGGTCTCCTGGCTAGAGAACAGGCAGCTGCGAATCTGACCGTCGGCGGTCAGCCGGGTGCGGTCACACGTCGAACAGAAGGCGTGTGACACCGAGGCGATGACGCCGAACTTGCCGGCCGGCGTATCCGGGCCGGTATCGACCAACCAGAGCTCGGCCGGGGCCGAACCGCGGGGGGCGGGGTCGGGTTGTAGCCGGAAGTGTGGCCGCAGCGCCGCCAGTACGTCATCGGCGCTCAGAGCGGCGCCGCGCCGCCACTGGTGGCCCGCGTCGAGCGGCATCTGCTCGATGACGCGCAGCTGGTACCCGTGCTCGAGGCAGAATCCCAACAAGGCGACCACGTCGTCGCGGCCGGTGCCAGGGTCCAGCACGGCGTTGACCTTGACCGGCCCGAGGCCGGCTGCCTTCGCGGCGGCCAGGCCGGCCAGCACGTCGGGAAGGCGGTCCCGACGGGTGATGGCCGCGAAGTGCTCGCGGTCAACGCTGTCCATCGAGACATTGACCCGGTCCAGACCCGCTGCCGCCAGGGCGGCGGCCCGTCGCGCCAGGCCGACGCCATTGGTGGTCAATGAGATCTCCGGGCGCGGGGTGAGACCGGCCGCCGCCGCGACAACCTCTTCGAGGTGGCGGGCCAGCAACGGTTCACCTCCGGTGAACCGCACGCTGGTCACGCCGAGCCGGGTCACGGCGATGCGCAGCAGCCTGGCCAACTCGCGGGGGCTGAGCAGTTGGTCTCTGGGCAGCCAGTCCAGCCCATCTTCGGGCATGCAATAGCTGCACCGCAGGTTG
>JAVROZ010000208.1:0-3581 GCA_032162485.1 Mycobacterium sp. | reverse complement strand
GCTTTGAACGCGCATTGGCCGACGTCGGTGACAACCTCGCTCTGAGGGTGCGGACCCTGACTGCGCTCGCAACCATGTTGGGCAACGCGGCGCGATTCGACGATGCCCGGCGCGCCATCGACGACGCGGTCTTACATGCCACGCGCCTGGGTCGTCCCAATTTGCTCGGTCGAGCGTGCAGCGTGCGCGTCGAATTGCAGATGCTGCAGGGAGAGGGCTACGACGACGACGACATGCAACGCGCGCTCGAACTCGACGACCGCGACGGCGACACCCCGGCGTTCATGCGGTCGCGGTTTCACTACGGGTTGACGCTCTCGTGGACCGGACAGCTCGACCAGGCTCGGGCGGAGTTGGCCGCCATCCGCCGACGCTGCGCTGAGCGCGGCGAAGAAAACGAATTGGCTTGCATCTCGCTCTGGGCCGTTCAGGTCGAGATCTGGCGCAGCGACTTTTCTGCTGCTGCGGCGCTCGCCGACGACTCTTATGACCGGGGTCTGCTAGTTGGCGGAGACGAAATGTTGGGTCTCTCCCGGCTCAACAAGTGTGTCGTCGCTGCCTACGCGGGCCGGGTTGATGAGGCGCGGAGTTTTGGTGCGGACGGGATCGCCGCCTGCCAGCGGTACGGGGGGCTTGCCGTCGCGGCGTGGGGGGTGATGTGTATCGGCTTTCTCGAAGTGTCGCTCGGCAACCACGAGGCGGCGCTGGCCACCCTGGCACCTCTGATCCTGACGCATGGCGCAACGCCCGAGGCGACCGAAATCTACCTTGCCTGGTTCGTTCCCGACGCCGTCGAAGCCTTGATCCAGCTCGGCCGCCTCGCTGAAGCTGAACCGTTGGTCGAGCGGTTGGAACGCAACGGTCTCCGACTCGACCGCCCATGGATGCTGGCGATGGGTGCCCGTGGCCGGGCCATGCTGCTGGCCGCCCATGGCGATCTCGACGGCGCGAATGCGGCTGCGCGACAGGCGATGACGGAACACGACCGGCTGCCGATGCCCTTCGAACGTGCACGTACGCAACTCGTTGTTGGTCAACTCCAACGCCGAGGACGCCAACACGACGCCGCGGCGACAACATTGCGCGAGGCAGTGCGGGCTTTCGAGGAGATGGGGGCCACGCTGTGGGCGCAGCGGGCGCGCGCCGAATTGGACCGCACCACTGTCGGCAGCCGCCGCGACTCCGCCCTCACCCCCACCGAACAACGTGTCGCCGAGCTCGCGGCCTCGGGAATGACCAACCGCGACGTCGCGGCCGCGCTGTTCATCAGCCCGAAGACCGTCGAGGCCAACCTCTCCCGGATCTATCACAAACTCGGCATTCACTCCCGGGCCGAACTCGGCCAACGCCTCGGTCAGCCCGACGGGGGTCGGGCATAGGGAAACACCCGATGAATCGGTTACTGGCCCGACTTAACGTCGGGAAATGGGCAGCGACCACCAACTGACATCCGTGAATAGCACTGATTACGACGTCATCATCATCGGGTCGGGTTTTGGAGGCTCGGTATCAGCTCTGCGCCTGAGTGAGAAGGGCTACCGAGTCGGGGTGCTGGAGCAGGGCGCCCGCTGGCGACCGGAGGACTACCCGCCGAATAACTGGCACCTCCGCAAATCGATGTGGCGCCCGCGCCTTGGGCTGATCGGCCCGCAGCAGCTCACCGTATTGAAGGACACCTTCATCATGTCGGCTGTCGGCGTCGGCGGCGGATCGCTCATCTACGGCCAGACTCTCTACGAACCGCTCGACCAGTTCTTCAACGACCCGCAGTGGGCATCGATCACCGACTGGAAAACCGAGCTGGCGCCGTACTACGACCAAGCCAAGCGCATGCTCGGCGTGACTACCAACCCTCGACTCACTGCTGCCGACGACGTTCTGAAGGCGGTCGCCGACGATCTCGGCGTCGGCGAAACCTTTCACCCCACCGAAGTCGGAGTGTTCTTCGGCGAGCCGGGCAAGACGGTACCCGACCCGTACTTCGGGGGTATGGGACCCGACCGCGCCGGCTGCACGTTCTGCGCGCAGTGCATGACCGGATGCCCCAACAACGCGAAAAACACGCTGGACCGCAACTACCTATATCTCGCTGAACGGGCAGGGGCGCAGATACATTCGATGACCACGGTGGTCGACGTGCGAGAGAGGCCAGGCGGTGGCTACCTGATTGAGACCGTCCGCAGCGGGCGCTGGGTCCGCAAGCAGCGGCGGACGTTCTCCGCCGACCAAGTGGTCTTCTCCGCGGCGGCCCTCGGTACACAGAACCTGCTGCACCGGTTGCGCGCAGGCGGATCATTGCCTCACATCTCGCCGCGACTCGGTGAACTGGCCAGAACCAACTCCGAGGCGATGCTCGTCGCTACATCTCGCACCCGCACCGACTTCGCGGAAGGCGTGGCAGGTACGTCATCGATCCACCCGGACGCCAACACTCACGTCGAGGCATTTCGGTCCGGCAAGGGTAGCAACGCACTCGCCCTGCTCGGTACGACGCTGATCGACGGCGATGAACGCCGTCTTGCGAGATGGGTGCTGACCAACCTGCGTCACCCGATCTCGTTCGCGCGGCACTTCAATGTCCGGCGGGGCTCCGAGCGAACGGTGCTGTTTCTCGTCATGCAAGACTTGAACAACTCCCTCACCACCTACCTCAAGCGGGGCCTGTTCGGCACGAAGATGACCAGCAGGCAGGGCAAGGGCGAGCCGAATCCAACCTGGATCCCTGCGGCGAACGACATCGCCCGCCGGGCGGCCAAGAAGATCGACGGTGACCCGGGCGGCACGATCGGCGACATCCTCAACAAGCCGATGACCGCCCACTTCATCGGCGGCTGCCCGATCGGCGACTCACCCGACACCGGCGTCGTCGACCCCTATCAGCGTCTCTTCGGTCATCCCGGCCTCCACGTGATCGACGGCTCGACCATCACCGCCAACCTCGGGGTGAACCCGTCTTTGACCATCACCGCCCAATCCGAGCGGGCAATTGCGTTCTGGCCCAACAAGGGTGATGAGGACCAGCGTACGCAGCTTGGTTCGGCGTATCGGCGGATTGACCCCGTCACACCGCGGCACCCCGCCGTTCCCGAGGCGGCGCCGGCGGCGCTTCGCCTGCCAATCGCGGCCCTATGAGTATCGAAGTGAGCGGGCAGCTCGCCGCGCGGGCGTGTTACCTCGCGGAGTGGTACCGGCCCGAGTTCGCCGAGGAGTCACTTGACCACACCGTTGCCACCATCGAGGCCTGTGCCTCTACGACCGCCAGCGAAATCTCGCCGGTCGAGCTCGTGGCCATGCTTGTCGTGCCCACCGACGAAGTAGTCTTCGGGATTTTTATCGCCGAGTCGGCAGACGTCGTCGTCAAAGCATGTCATCAAGCAGGTGTCCCCGCGCAGCGGCTTACGGCGGCGTTCGATGCCCGGCGGCGGTAAACGACGCTAGGTTTCCCGTCCTTCGGGCTCTCCAACGTGCCGGCCGAGTTCGGCGCGGGACCGGATACCGAGTTTGTGGTAGACGCGAGATAGGTTGGCCTCGAAGGTTTTCGGGCTGATGAACAACGCGGCGGCGACGTCGCGGTTGGTCAT
>JAVROZ010000207.1:0-5572 GCA_032162485.1 Mycobacterium sp. | reverse complement strand
CAGCGACAACAGCG
The DNA here is from genome assembly GCA_032162485.1 of Mycobacterium sp. GTDB lineage: Bacteria > Actinomycetota > Actinomycetes > Mycobacteriales > Mycobacteriaceae > Mycobacterium. Next base: position 5,558 of record JAVROZ010000207.1, on the reverse strand, counting down.
CGTCGGTGTCGGCGTCGGTGCGGAGGTCGCCCCGCCGGTGCGCATCGGACACCAGCGGTCGCAGCACTTCCAGGTAGTGCCGGTGGATGACGTTTCGCACGCTGATGCGGGCGTCCGTATCGACCTCCAACGTCGCCGCGGCATGCAGCGAACGTTCCCGGGGGTGCTCGGCGTAGTAGGCGACCCAGGCGTCGAGCAGGTCGGTGAGAAATTCGAAGAACGGCCGGCTGGGATCGAGTTCGCGAATGACGCCCTCCACGTGGGCCCGCACCCGTTGGCTCGCGACGTCGGCGATGAAGGCATACAGGTCGCGCTTGTCCGCGAAGTATTGGAACAGGCTGCCTTTGGCCACCCCGGCGCGCCGGGCGATGACGTTCAGGCTGCCGTTGGAGAACCCATGTGCGCCAAATTCAGCCTCGGCGGCTTCGATGACGGCCGCCCTACGAGCCGGGTCGACACGAGCCCAGGTAACGGTCGGCATGGCGCCCCTTTACGAAAATAATGACCACTGGTCATCGTACTGTGAGGTACTTCACAGTCAAGGGTAGAGCCGGTCCGCGGCGGCTGCGCAAACGCGCATCAGGGGTTCACTACGGATTCATCGCGTATGCGCCGTTGAGCGGCAGGACAAATTCCGTCCAGACCGTCTCGTAGCGCGCCGGGTCGTTGGCCGGGCGGCGGATCATCCGCAGCGCGAAGCGGGCCTGTTCGTCGGTGGTGGCCGCCTTGTCGTTGAGTTCGACGGCGTAGCTGTTGAAGTCACGGACCAGCAGGCTGAAGATTTCATCGATCAGCGCCTCGGCCGAACCGGACAACCCAGTAAGCTCAGCCTCCTCCAGGATGAGCTGCGCATAGGGCACGAGCGCGAAAATCTGGCCCACGCCGAAGGCGAAGTCGATGTCCTTCTGCTGAGTGGCATCCGGGGTGGCGCTGGCCAGCATCTCGGACAGCACGTCGATCTGCTCGCGCAGCAGGGCGACGTTGGGCAGATGGGCGTAGCTGTCGAACGAGGCGCGCCAATCGTGGAAGCGCACCTTACCCAGGCCGCCGGTGGGTCCCTGGTTGAACAGGAATGTGTCGTCGGCCGCGTCGTCGCGCCGACCGATCAGCGGCAGCGCGGCGTCGGGGGCGAACAGGAAGTTGGGCATGAACTTGGCCAGCAGGCCGATGTTGATGTGGACGGTGCCTTCCAGTCGGGGGAGCATGCCGATCTCCTGGGCGACGGTCTCGAAGAAGGTGTCCTTCTCCACGCCCTTGGCGGCGATGACGTCAAATAGCGCGGTGATGACGCGCTCGCCTTCGCCGGTCACCTTGGCCTTGACGAGCGGGCTGTACAGCAGGTAGCGACGGTCGTCGGCCGACGCGCTACGCATATAGTCGCTGGCCCGGCTGGCGACCAGCCGCATCGCGACCAGCCGCGCGTAGGCGTCGGTGAGAAGCCGTCGCACGTGGCTGAAATCAGTGACCACAGTGCCGTATAGGTGCCGGTTGGCGGCGTGCGTGATGGCCTCGTAGAAAGCGTGGGTGCACATGCCGATGGCGCCCCAGCCCAGGTTGTACTTGCAGACGTTGACAGTGTTCAGCGCGGCGTGGAAGGCGCCCATGCCGCGGTGCAGTAGGTCCGCCTCGGTGACCGGGTAGTCGTTCAGTGCGTAATTCGCCACGTAGTTCTGCGAATTCACCACGTTCTTTTTGCAGTCGTACCGGTCGTCCTGGGAGTCGGCGGCGAAGAAGACGTATTCGTCGGGGTTTCCTTCGGAGCCTTCGATCTTGCCGAAGGTGGAGACCATGCGGGCGACGTTGGCGTTGCCGATGTAGTACTTCTCGCCGTTGGCGACCCAGCCGTGCTCGGCCGGGGTGAGGATCATGTCGGTCTGGTAGACGTCGGCGCCGTGGGTCTGCTCGGACAGGCCGAAGGCGAACACCTCGCCCTGTTCGAGCTGGGCGGCGGCCTTGCGCTTGGCGTCCTCGTTGTCACTCATCCAGATCGGGCCCAGGCCCAGCGCGGTCACCTGGAACGGATACCAGTAGCTCAGGCCGTAAAAACCGATGATCTCGGCGAACTCGCTGATCCGGTAGGTGTCCCAGCGACAGTCGTCGGCGCCGTATTCGGCCGGCGTCAGCAGTGACGCGAAGATGCGGTTCTGCGCGACGTGGTTGAGAAAGTCGGTGTACCAGGCGCGCTCATGCGCGTCGTGCTTGAGCTTGGCCTTGCCCCGGTTCTCGAAGAAGTCCACCGTCGCCTGCATGATCTCGCCCGACCGGCTGTCGGGGTATTTGCGTTGCAGGTGGTTCGGATTGAGCAGCATGAGGGTGGCTCCCTGGGCGGGCTGATGTACTTCGGGATATGTCGCGGGTAGACGGTACTGCAATACCGCAACTGCCGGAATAAAACGACCCTGTTGGTATGGCTTGAAAAGTCGGGGCAGCGACCTAGCATCAAGGGCGTGTCAGAACTCAATACCGCTCAAGGAACGATCGATACCGCCGATCTCGGCGTCACGCTTATGCACGAACACGTGTTCATCATGACCACCGAAATCGCGCTGAACTATCCGGACGCCTGGGGGGATGAGGAAAAGCGGGTAGCTGACGCAATTGACCGGCTTAACGAGCTGAAGTCCCGGGGTGTGGACACCATCGTCGATCTCACCGTGGTCGGACTGGGCCGCTACATCCCACGCATCGCGCGGGTGGCCGCGGAAACCGAGCTGAACATTGTGGTGGCGACGGGTCTCTACACCTACAACGACATTCCGTTCCGATTCCACTATGAGGGTCCCGGGGGACTGCTCGACGGCCCCGAGATCATGACCGACATGTTCGTGCGCGACATCGAAGAGGGCATCGCCGACACCGGTATCAAGGCCGGAATCCTCAAGTGCGCCACCGACGAACCTGGCATCACACCGGGCGTCGAACGCGTGTTGCGCGCGGTCGCCCAGGCGCACAAGCGCACCGGGGTCCCGATCTCCACGCACACCCACGCCGGGCTGCGGCGCGGGCTCGAGCAACAGCGCATCTTCGAAGAGGAGGGCGTGGACCTGAGCCGGGTGATCATCGGACACTCCGGCGACAGCACCGACGTCGGCTACCTCGAGGAGCTCATCTCCGCCGGCTCCTACCTGGGGATGGACCGATTCGGCATCGACGTGATCCTGCCGTTCGAGGAGCGGGTCGACATCGTGGCGAAGATGTGCGAGCGCGGCCACGCTGACAAGATGGTGCTGTCGCACGACGCCAACTGTTACTTCGACGCGCTGCCCGAGGATCTGGTGCCACAGATAGCTCCGAATTGGCATTACCTGCACATCCACAACGACGTGATCCCCGCGCTCAAGCAACGTGGTGTCACCGACGAACAGATACACACCATGCTCGTCGACAACCCGCGCCGCATCTTCGACCGGCAGGGCGCCTATCAGTGACGGTCGCGCCGATCGGAACCCAAATTTCGCAGCTGGCCGAACTGGCCCCCGGCGAGCCGGCCGTCAGCTGCGACGGACGCACCATCACCCGCGCCGAACTCGAATCCTCGACCAACCGGCTGGCCCGCGCCTACGCCGAGCGGGGTGTCACCACCGGTAGCTACGTCAGCATCCTGCTGCCGAACTCGATCGAGTGGGTGCAGGCGACGGTGGCGTGCTGGAAGCTGGGCGCGGTGCCCCAGCCACTGTCGCCGCGACTGCCGGACGCGGAGTTGGCAGATCTGCTGGACCTCAAACCGCGGGCGCTGCTCGTCGGGCGAGCGGATCCCCGCCACCAGACTCCAAGCGTGCCTGCGGGTTTCGTCCCCGATGGGTGCTCCGATGCGGCGCTGCCGGAGGCGGTGTCGCCGGTCTGGAAATCGTTGGCCTCAGGTGGCAGCACCGGACGCCCCAAGCTGATCGAGGCCGGCGGCGACAGCCGGGTCCCATCGGCAATCGGATATCCGCTGGGCGCGCAGGAAGGCGACACCACGCTGGTGCCGGTGCCGTTGAGCCACAACACCGGTTTCACCACCGCAACGATGGCGCTGCTGATGCGCCACCACCTGGTGCTGCTGCCGCGGTTCGATCCACACGAGTTTCTTCGGCTGATCACCGAGTACCGGGTCACGTTTCTCACCACCGTCCCGACGATCATGCAGCGGGTGCTGCCCGTCTACCGGGCCGACCCCGATTCCTACGACTTGTCCTCAATCCGGCGGTTCTGGCACGTGGGCGCGCCGTGCCCGCAGGCCGTCAAGCAAGCCTGGATCGAGCTGTTGGGGCCCGATGCGCTGTGGGAGCTCTACGGCGGCACCGAGCTTCAGGCGTTAACGTTCATCTCGGGCGAGCAGTGGTTGGCCCACCCGGGCTCGGTCGGCCAAGTCGTGACAGGGGAGATGAAGGTGCTCGACGACAACGGAAACCCATGCCCACCCGGGATGGTCGGCGAGATCTACATGCGCCCCAACCCGGGCAGTGCGGCCACCTACCGGTACGTGGGCGTCAAGGCCAAGAGCCGGGACGGCTGGGACTCCCTGGGCGATCTTGGCTATTTCGACGCCGACGGCTTCCTGTACCTGTCGGATCGACGGGTCGACATGTTCACCGTTGGCGGCCGCAACGTCTACCCGGCTGAGATCGAGAACGCCTTGTCCGCGCATCCGGAAGTGCTGTCCTGTTTGGCGGTCGGGGTGCCCGACGAGGATCTGGGACAGGTTCCCTACGCGTTGGTGCACACGGTGGCCGGATCCGCTCTGGATGCCGCGACGGTCCAGGCGTTCGTCGGCGACCGCCTGGCCGGATACAAGGTGCCGCGCACCGTCGAGTTCGTCGACACGCCGCTTCGTGACGACGCAGGCAAGGCGCGCCGCTCGTTGGTGCGTGACGAAATCCTCGCGCGGCTGCAGGCTTAGACCATGTACACCCAGGAGTATTCAGCGCTGAGCGACGTCGGCCTTCATCGATCCGAAAACCAGGACCGTTGGGGCGCCGATGGCGACCAGTTCCTGTTCATCGTGGCCGACGGCGTGGGCGGCAGCAGGGACGGCGCGCTGGCTGCCCAGACGATGGTCGACATACTGCCCAGATACGTCTCGCACCACGTCCCCGACCGGGACGCGCCGGATGCGGCCGAGCGGCTGGGTCGCGCCGTCTCCGAACTATCCGACGACCTGCACGCCAAGGCGCAGACCGACGACCGCTATCAGGGCGCCAACAGCACCCTGGTCGCTGTGGTGATTGCGGACTCGCGCGTACTGGTCGCCCACTTGGGTGACAGCCGCGCCTACCTGCGCCGCGACCAGCAGCTGCAGCGGCTGACCCGCGATCACACCCTGGTGCAAGCCCTGGTCGACGCACATCAGGTCAGCCCCGAGGACACCGGCCAGCATCGTGCCCGCAACGTCGTGACGAAGTACATGGGCATGAAGCCGCCGGCGCGGGCGGACTCCAGCGCCGTGGAGCTGCAGGACGGTGACCGGATCCTGCTGTGCAGCGACGGGCTGCACGGCACGGTCAAAGAGCCTGCGCTGGCGCAGATTCTCGATGCGAACCCAGATCCCGGTTACGCGTGCGCGGCCCTGATTGCCG
>JAVROZ010000206.1:0-4440 GCA_032162485.1 Mycobacterium sp. | reverse complement strand
ATCGATCGGATCGACTTGCGCCAGCGCCGAGTTGGACCACCCCGAGACATCCTTCAAAGTGCTCGAGGCAACCAGTTTGGGCATGGCATTCAGCCGTACTGCGAAGTCGTCCGCTCGCCCCGGCCAGATCCGCGCGAACAATTCCCAGGTCTTCCTTCCCATCAGCATCACGCTCTCGTCCATCGCGGCACCCAGCCGGAACTTGTCCCCCGCGACCGTCTCCGGCCCATCCTTGAACGCCCACCCCCCGAACGACGCACCACCCGACCCGTCCGGGTCCTCCACTACCCCATCCATCGTGACGAACTCGATGACGACAACACGCCCCATGGCGAACCCCTTCTGGTCTGTACCCGCTCCTGTCACAGGTACATACCGACGCCGCCCACCCGATTCATCGCTGCGACGAGACTTCTTTTGAGCCGTCGGTCACCGCTAGCGGCGCGGGCCGGCCTCCACCGACAGTTGGACAGGCCGTGGGATTGTCGTCCTGGACCGGATTGCGCCTAACGTGACGTCCATGGCGATAGCGAAAGGGAGTCGGGCCGAGTCGTTCATGTCGCTGGTGGTCGGTGGCGGGGCCGGCTTCGGGCTGATCGTGCTGACGGCGCGGGCCTGGAAGGCGTGTGGCGTCGACGTGGGCGGTGTCGGCAACGGCCCCACGCTGCTCTTCGTCGGCGTGCCCGTGGCGGCGGTGGTGAACATCGTGCTGTTCACCATGGTGTTCCGCCTCTCCCGCAGCGGGAAGAGCGGCGGGAAGTTCTTTTCACCGTTCCTCGCGGCCGTCATCGCCATCGCGATCGCCGATCTCGCCCTGTTCTCATGGCAGGGCACCCCCGCCGCCTCCCACGGCATCTGCCCCGGCAACGTTCCCCCGTGGTGGCCCGCCTGGATCCCCACCTAGGCGACGCAGAACTCGTTGCCTTCCGGGTCGGGCATCACGATATGACCGAGGTACTCACCGTAGGACTCATCGCGGACAGTCGTAGCTCCGGCGGTGACCAGCTCGGCTGCTTTGGCACGGATCTGCTGCTCGCGCTCAGCCAGGTCCCACGGCGGTTCGCCTGCCACCCGGATGTCGATGTGCATCCTGTTCTTGGCCGTCTTGCCCTCAGGCACCCTGAGAAAGCCGACGGCCGGGCCCACGCCGTCCGGATCGATGATGGAAGCACCATCCGGGTCGTCGTACCCGGGCTCAGCCACATACCCGAGTGCGGTCGCCCAGAAGGCGGCAATCCCCTGCGGGTCGGCCGCGTCGCAACCCAGTGTCCAATGTGTCGCCATACCCGCAAACTACCGCCGCATGCGCTCACCGGCATGCGACCAACTGAGCCGCCGACCCGCCCGCACGACAACATGTGCTGAATGAGCCTTCGGATCGTGGTGCCCGACCTCGCCTTGCTCGACAAGGCGGTGAACAAGTTCATGGGAGCCCAAGCCGGCCGGGCTTACGCAACTGCGCCGGGGACCATGACCTTCGTAGCACTTGCCGGTTCGGAGGTCCGTGGGTGGTGCTGGGGATATCAGCTCATCCGCCCCGACGACTCCTCGATGCTGTATCTCCATCAACTCGAGGTAGACGAGACGCACCGACGCAAGGGAATCGGCCGCGACCTCTTGCGCGCCTTCATGACGGCGGGCGCGGAGAGCGGCGCCACCAAGATGTTCCTCACGACTGGAGCGGACAACGTCGCTGCCCGATCCCTCTACAAAGCCATGGGAGGCGGGCCGCCCTCGCAAGGCCCCACCGTCAACTACTGGTTCCTACTCAACCAGTAGCTCCTGCTGGGCGGGTCAAAGTCAGGCCCGAGAATGACAACACTTCAACGCCGAGATCGGGGAGCTGTGTCAGCGCGGCGTCCGGCTGATCCTCGAAATCTGACGATCGCCGACCTGGTACCCCACCTGGTGTGAGACCCCACAAATAGAAAATGCAAGGAGATCGCTCTCCCTGCATTTACAGGTTATACCGCACTGGTGGGCTTGCGGCAAGGCCCGGGTGATGCCGCAAGATGGTCGGCCGAAGGCAGAAACCTGCGGAAATGGGGAAATCGCATTATGCGTTTTGTGTTGACGAGTTGGGGGTCGCGCGGGGACGTCGAACCCGTGGCGGGGCTAGCGGTTCAGTTGCAGGAACTGGGCGCGGAGGTGCAACTGTGTGTGCCGCCGGACGAGGACTTCGCGGTGCTGTTGGAGCGGGCCGGCGTACCGATGGTGCCGCTGGGCCCGACAGTGCATTCGGTGGTTGCCAATCCGAAACCGCCCACGGCCGAAGATGCGTTCCGGCTCGCTCCCGAGCTGGTCGCCGCCCGGTTCGAGACCCTCGGTGCGGTGGCCGAGGGAAGTGACGCCGTGCTGGCAACCGGCCTGATGCCTGCCGGCGCGCGGGACGTCGCCGAGAAGCTGGGCATCCCTTATGTGCTCGCCTGCTTCCATACGGCCGGGCTGCCGTCGCAGCACATCCCGCCGGCGGCGCGGCCGCGCAGGGACTCCGAACCGGACGCGACCGACATTCGAGCGCGATGGGCGCAGGACACTCAGCGGGTGAACGCGCTGTACCGCGACGCGGTCAACAATCATCGGGCGGCGATCGGCCTGCCGCCAGTGGACAACGTCCGCGACTACGTTCTCACCGACCGGCCGTGGCTGGCAGCCGACCCGCTGCTGTGGCCGGGGCAGGACAAGACGGACCTCGACCTGGTGCAGACCGGGGCGTGGATCCTTCCCGACGATCGCCCGCTATCGCAGGAGCTTGAGGCGTTCCTGAATGCCGGCGCACCGCCGGTGTACGTGGGCTTCGGCAGCATGGCCGCGCACGCACCGAAGGACGTCGCCCGTATAGCCATTGACGTGTGCCGCGCGCAGGGCCAGCGCATGCTGCTCGCCCGCGGCTGGGCCGAGTTGACGCTGACCGACGATGGGGACGACTTCTTCGTCGTCGGCGACGTCAACCAGCAGGCACTGTTCCCCCGGGTGGCAGCAGTCGTCCACCACGGCGGCGCAGGCACCACCACGACAGCGGCCCGCGCCGGCGCGGCCCAAGTGGTGGTCCCCCAGATCGTGGATCAGCCAGAGTGGGCCGCCCGGGTAGCAGAGCTAGGCATCGGCGCGGCCCATGACGGCTCGACCCCGACCTTCGACTCCCTATCGGCCGCACTCAAAACGGTCCTGACAACCGAGACCCGAGCCCAAGCAAAGGCCGTAGCGGCCAGTATCCGCATCGACGGCGCAAAGGTCGCCGCAAACCTGCTGATCGAAGCAGTCGAGCAGAGCGTCTAGGAAAGGCGGGCTTCCAAGGCGGAGATGATCTGCGGGCGAAGCTCCACCAGAGGATGAAGGCGTCCACCGAGCCAATGGTTACGGTTCGGTGGATGCTGTCCACCCGGTCGAACTCGGCGGCCACCTCGCTGACCTTCTCGGCGCGTACGGCGGTCCGGACCATGGTCAGCTCATTAGCCAACGCAGCTCGCGAAGCACCTTTGGCCTCGGCCAGCCGGGCCGCCACCTCCGCGACGCGGGCGTCGGCCGACGTACGGTTATCGACGTCTCTGGCGAAGACGACCGCCGCGGCCGGACGGTTCCGCCAGCACCACCAGCGGACGGTTGCCACTGGCAACGTTGACCGCGCTGGCCACCTTCTTTCGACGAGCGCGGGAACAACGTGCCGGCCGTGTACGTGCCGGGGGCCGTCGGTGGGCGGGAGGCCACGCCGCGGTGCACTGGTCCCCAGGTGTGCTGGGCTTGTGCTGGCGCGCTCGGAGGGATTCGAACCGCCAACCTTCTGATCCGTAGGAGCCTGCACTCACATCGTCCAGGCGTCGCCCAGTCCGAACGAATAGTGGTGGGGTAGCCGCTACTTGCCGCTTGTACGGCGCCGTTGGGGTCAGACTGGGGTCACTTGGCACCCCGCTCGCATTGGTCTTCTGCGCTGGCAGCACGTACCTGCTAAGGGGTTCTGCTCGTAGTCACCATGTGTCATCATGCAGCAACGATTCTTGAGGGGGATGTAGGAATGACGATCGTTGTTGCCGTGGTGACAACAGATAGCCTTGTTCTGGCGAGTGACAGTGCAACGACACAGCGGCTACCCACCGTGGGCGGTGGCGTACAGACATCGAGCATCTGGAATAGCGCAAACAAGATCGTGAACCTCCGAAAGTCATGGCCTGTAGGTGCGATGACGTTCGGACGCGCGAGCTTCAAGGGCCAATCCATCGCAATCCATTGCAAGGAGTTGCGAGCGAGGTTGAGTGGGACGGTCACGGATGTTGACTTTCCGGCGCTGGTTGAAGACAAGTTCTCCGTAGAAGACTTCGCCCGAGCGGTTCACAAGTACTTTCTCCCGCTCTACAAGGCGGAACCTGGAGGCGCGTTCGGCTTCCTGACCGGAGGGTTCAGTGCCGGCCAGGCGTCCCCCGAACTTTGGCAGATCATGATCAC
>JAVROZ010000205.1:0-4147 GCA_032162485.1 Mycobacterium sp. | reverse complement strand
TGCGGCGGGTCACCCGCTGTAGAAGGATGGCTTGGAACCGAGGCTTTAGGCTTGAGGCCCTCAGCGGGCACGACACAAAGGAGAACCCAGTGCCGATTATCGAGCAGGTCGGAGCCCGCGAGATCCTTGACTCCCGCGGCAACCCGACCGTCGAGGTCGAAGTCGCTCTGATCGACGGGACATTCGCCCGTGCCGCGGTGCCGTCAGGTGCATCGACTGGGGAGCACGAAGCTGTCGAACTGCGTGACGGCGGCGACCGTTACGCCGGCAAAGGGGTGCGAAAAGCAGTTCAAGCCGTGCTTGACGAGATTGGTCCGGCGGTCATCGGTCTCAACGCCGACGACCAGCGGCTTGTCGACCAGGCGCTGGTAGACCTCGACGGCACTCCCGACAAATCCCGGCTGGGAGCCAACTCCATCCTGGGGGTCTCGTTGGCGGTGGCCAAGGCCGCCGCGGACTCGGCCGCGCTGCCGCTGTTCCGCTATATCGGCGGGCCCAACGCGCACATCTTGCCGGTCCCGATGTTGAACATTCTCAACGGCGGCGCACACGCCGACACCGGGGTGGACGTGCAGGAGTTCATGGTGGCCCCGATCGGTGCGCCCAGTTTCGCCGAGGCGCTGCGCTGGGGTGCCGAGGTTTATCACGCGCTGAAGGCGGTGCTGAAGAAAGAGGGCCTGTCGACCGGTCTGGGCGACGAGGGCGGCTTCGCCCCGGACGTGGCCGGCACTACCGCGGCGCTGGATCTGATCACCCGGGCCATCGAGTCGGCCGGCCTCAAACCCGGCGCGGATGTCGCCCTGGCACTCGACGTCGCGGCCACCGAGTTCTATACCGACGGCACCGGTTACAGCTTCGAGGGCTCAACCAAAACCGCAGAACAATTGTCCGATTTCTACGCTGGACTACTCAACAATTACCCGCTGGTCTCGATCGAAGACCCACTGTCCGAGGATGATTGGGACGGTTGGGTGGCTCTGACCACTTCCATAGGTGACCGCGTCCAGATCGTCGGCGACGACTTGTTCGTCACCAATCCCGAGCGCCTCGAGGAGGGTATCGAGCGCGGCGCGGCAAATGCGTTGCTGGTCAAGGTAAATCAGATCGGAACACTCACCGAGACGCTCGATGCGGTAGCGCTGGCTCACCACAGCGGATACCGCACGATGATGAGCCACCGCAGTGGTGAGACGGAGGACACCACCATCGCCGACCTCGCGGTGGCGGTCGGCAGCGGGCAGATCAAGACGGGTGCGCCGGCCCGCAGCGAACGTGTCGCGAAGTACAACCAGCTGCTGCGGATCGAAGAGGCGCTGGGTGACGCGGCCCGCTACGCCGGTGATCTGGCCTTCCCGCGTTTCGCGGTGGAACCGAAATAAAGTAGCTTGGCCGCCAAGCCCGATCCGAAACGCCGCTCCCCGGCGTCACGCCCGGGGAAAGCCGGTGATTCCGCTCGGGGCCGTCGCTCCGCGAGCTCGGCGAAGCCCGTCGCCAAGCCCCTCTCCAAGCCGCTGTCCAAGCCTGCGCAGACCGCTCCGGATGAAAGTCGCAACACGAACCGCTCTCTGCAGGAGCACGTTGTCGAACCCATCAAGCGGTCGTTCACCGAATCCGTTGATCAGCGTTCGGATCAGCGGCTCGGCTTCACCGCGAGGCGGGCCGCGATCCTTGCCGCGGTGGTGTGCGTTCTGACGTTGACCATCGCCGGTCCGGTGCGCACATACTTTGGCCAGCGCACCGAGATGGCGCAGCTGACTGCGACCGAAGCCGCGTTGCGTAGCCAGATCAAGGATTTGGAGCAACGCAAGGGCCAGCTGGGCGACCCGGCCTATATCGCGGCGCAGGCGCGCGAGCGCCTCGGCTTCGTGAAACCTGGCGACATTCCGTTCCAGGTTCAGCTTCCGCCGTCTGCTGCGGTGGCCCCGCAACCGGGCGGTGAGGTGGGCAGCCAGGCCAAGAACGAGCCCTGGTACACCTCGCTGTGGCACCCCATCGCGGACTCGCCGCACCTGCCGCCTGCTGCCACCCCGGCACCGGAACCCGATCCGCCGGCCGCGCCGACTGTGGCGGTGCCCAACCCTGCGGCCCCTGGTGGTTGATCCTGCTGACTTGGAGGTGGTGGCACGCCAGCTTGGCCGCGAGCCGCGTGGGGTGCTCGAAATCGCCTACCGATGTCCCGACGGTGAACCCGGGGTAGTGAAGACTGCTCCGAAACTGCCTGACGGAACACCATTTCCAACGCTGTACTACCTGACGCATCCGGTACTTACCGCGGCGGCGAGCAGACTGGAGACCACCGGGTTGATGCGCGAGATGACCGAACGATTGCGCCATGAGCCGGATCTGGCTGCCGCGTACCGGCGGGCCCATGAATCGTATCTGGCCGAGCGTGACGCAATTGAGCCGTTGGGCACCACCTTTTCGGGAGGCGGTATGCCCGACCGGGTCAAATGCTTACACGTGCTGATCGCCCATTCACTGGCCAAGGGGCCGGGAGTGAATCCGTTTGGCGACCAGGCGTTGGCGTTGCTGGCCGCAGAGCCGGTGGCGGCGGCGACTTTGGTCGCGGGACAGTGGGTTTGAAATGGGTACCCGCCTGGCCGCAATCGACTGCGGTACCAACTCGATCCGTTTGTTGATTGCCGATGTCGTTGGTGGGCGGGCGGGTGACGTTCATCGAGAAATGCGGATCGTTCGGCTGGGTCAAGGCGTTGACGCCACAGGTGAATTCGCGCCGGAGGCGATTGCCCGCACTAGGGTCGCACTGACCGATTACGCAGAACTGCTGCGGGTGCACGGTGTCGAGCGGGTGCGGATGGTCGCCACCTCGGCGACCCGCGATGCGGCCAATCGTGAGGTCTTCTTTGCGATGACGGCTGAGGTGCTGGGCGCGGTGATCCCTGGCTCGGTTGCCGAAGTGATCAGCGGTGCGGCGGAGGCCGAGCTCTCGTTTTCCGGGGCTGTGGGCGAACTAGACAGTGCCGGTGCTCCTTTCGTGGTTGTCGACTTGGGCGGTGGCTCCACCGAAATCGTCGTCGGAAAAGCCGCGAACGAAGTCGTGGCAAGCTACTCGGCCGACATCGGTTGTGTGCGGCTGACCGAACGGTGCCTCCATTCCGACCCTCCCACAGCGCAGGAGGTCGCCGCGGCGCGGGAAGTGGTGCGCGAGCGACTTGCCGTCGCGCTGCGGACGGTGCCCGTCGAAGGAGCGCGCACCTGGGTGGGGCTGGCCGGGACGATGACGACGCTGTCGGCGCTGGCGCACAACATGACGACCTATGACCCCGCGGTTATTCATCTTTCGCGAGTACCAACCGATGAGCTCCTGGTGGTCTGTGAGCGGCTGGTCGGCATGACACGGGAACAACGTGCCGCGCTGGGCCCCATGCACGAAGGTCGGGTCGACGTGATCGGTGGTGGGGCGATCGTGGTGCAGGAGTTAGCCCGCGAATTACGCGACCGGGCCGATATCTCCGAACTGACCGTCAGCGAACACGACATCTTGGACGGAATCGTCCTGTCGATCGCCGGATAGATGCGGCAGCAACAGAATTTCACGATGCAGACGTTTTGCCCCCGGTCTTCGCGGGTGAGCGTGGCGGCCCATTTGATCGGCGAACTACCTCCGACGCGGACCCGGCGTGATCGTCACGTTGCGCGACGCTGGCGTCTTGCGTGGGGTGACCTAGTCGGCGAGACGCCGGCCCACCTCCACCAGTTCGGCTCTGCCGACTTCCTCAGCGACGACGAGTTGGGCGAGTATGAGGCCGTCGAATCCGTCCTATTCGGAGGTGTTTCACGCTGATCCGTATCCCCGTGATGAGTCGGGTCGCAGCATCGCGGTGACGGCCGCGACGGCTGCGGGGTCGCCGATGGGCTCGGGCAGTCCCGGTTGTGGGCACCGTCCCCACAGCAGCAATGTCCTTGCCGCAGGATGGCATTCCACGACCGCATGGGTTGTGTCTAATGGAGCGGGTTCGATGGTAGTGACCGAACCTCCAGTCACCGCGACGTCGGGGGCGCCGAGCGAGCGCAGGATGACCGTCTCGCGTTCGCCTGCGCGAGGCGGGAACACGTTTGGCTGCATCGCTGCGACCGTCGTAGTGGCGTGAGCGCCGAAGCGGGGGTCGCCGAGCGCGCGGATGCT
>JAVROZ010000204.1:0-6076 GCA_032162485.1 Mycobacterium sp. | reverse complement strand
TTGAGCTTGGTCTCGACCCGGCTGGCGCAGGCTGCGCACGACATGCCGGAAACATCGAGCTGGACCCGCCGCCCGGAGCTGAGGTCGGAGTCCTCCACAAGCGGAGTCGCCACGGCCCTCCTCAGGTCGGTATGTCGGATCGGCAGATCTTGGTCGGCGAATGGATACCGCCAGCGTACAAGCGGTATCAGGAAGAGCTGACGGTCGCGTGCTCACGGACGAGCGCACACAGGCGCCACGGGCCGGGCACGCCCCTGAGTTCACGTTCACCGCGATTGGTGAACCGGTGCCGGGAGCCGGTGACGATGTCGCGCACCGTCGAGGACACCAGCACCTCGCTGGGACCCGCCAGCGCCGCGACGCGCGCAGCGATGTGCACGGCCATGCCCGCGACGTCATCACCACGAACCTCGACCTCGCCGGCGTGGATGCCGATCCGGATCTCGATACCCAGCACGCGGACCGCGTCGACCAGTGCGTCGCAGCACGCGAGCGAGGCGCTCGGGCTGGTGAACGTCGCAACAAATCCATCTCCGGCGGTGTTGACTTCGCGACCGCCGAACCGCTGAATTTCGTGGCGGACGATGGTGTCGTGGTTGTCCAGCAGATCGCGCCACCGGTTGTCGCCGAGCATCCCCGCCCGTTCGGTCGAGCCGACGATGTCGGTGAACACGATGGTGGTCAGGACCCGTTCGGCGTCCCCGCCGCCCCGCACGCCGGTGACGAACTCCTCGATTTCGTCGAGCATCGGGGCGGTATCGCCGACCCAGTACAGAGTGTCTTCGCCGGGCAGTTCGACCAGCCGTGACCCCGCGATGTGTTCGGCGAGATAGCGGCCGTGCTCGACCGGGTTGAATCGTCGGTTGTCGCGATGCAGGATCAGCGTCGGTGCGCTGATACGCGCCAGGGTGTCGCGCACGTCGGAGTTCCGGACGGCGAGGATGATTGCCCGGGCCATGCTCGGAGATGCCGCGCGGTTGCCGGCCATGTCCCACCAGGCGCGGAACGCGGCCTGTCGCGCGACGGTCGGCGCGATGATGCTCAGCATGTCGAAACCCTGCTCGACGGCGTCCGGCTCGATCGCCACCGTGGTGTACGGATCGGTGTCGCCGATTTCGTGGCCGATGGGGTAGTCGGGCGCGCGCAGCGTCCGGGCGCCGCCGTTGATCAGGACCAGGCTGGCCACCCGCTCGGGGTAGTCGGCGGCGAGCACCAACGCGGTCATGGTGGTGAAACCGGGAGCCAGGATCGTCGCCCGTTCACAGCCGACGGCATTCATGACCGCGATCGCGTCCTTGGCCCATAACCTCGGCCCGATCGTGTCCAACGAGACCCGAGACGATAAACCGATCCCGCGCTGGTCGTACCGGATCACCCGGCCGAAGGACGCCAACCGCCGCTGGAACCGGTACATCGACGGCTCGGAGTCGACGGTGTCGATCGGGATGGACGGTCCGGGCAGCACCAGCAGGTCGGTCGGGCCATCGCCGAACACCTGGTAGGCGATGTCGACGTCGCCGCAGGTGGCATAGCGAGTCCTGATAGTTCGGGACACCTCCGCCACGGCTACAGGCTAATGATCGGGACGAGGTAATGCGCGGCATACTCGCGGACCGCCTGCTCATCCGACGTGTCGAGTCGGTCGGTGGGGAACACGATGATGCCGACGGCAACCCGCAGCAGAATGTCGGCGATGTTGGCCAAGTCGGACTCGTCGATATCGGCGCCGCAGCGTCGCAGGGTGCGGGCGATGCCGTCGGCGAACTGGCCGATCGGAAATACGTGCGACTTGGAAAACATGCCGAACAGCTCGGGTTCGCTTTCAGCGATACGCGAATACAGCGGCGAGTCCTGAACCAGGCGCACGCCGAGGGCGAATGCCTCGATCACGGCCTCCTGGGGGTTGCGGCCGCTGGTGGCCTGGTCCAGGGCGGTGAAGAACAGTGCGCCTTCGCGACGCACGACGGCTTCGAAGAGTTCGTCCTTGGTGGGGAAGCGTCGGTAGATGGTGCTGCGACTGACACCGGCGCGGGCGGCTACGTCTTCAATGTTCGCCCGGCGGACTCCGTAGGTCTCAAAGACTGCCCGCGCGGTATCCAGGATGGTGCGGTCGAGATCGGTGATGCCGGGGATGTCTGCGGTGCCGGTGCCGGCGTCGGGCCCCATCTTGGCTGGCATGGTTGCCATTGTTTCCCCATCGGGGTTCTGGTCAAGGCTGGGTGGAGAAAACATCTGCGACTGCGACGAGCGTGACGGCGGCGACCTAAGTAGCCTCGTGGTAAGGTGAAACAAAAGAACGTTTTTGTTCCTCTGCTTCACGCCATCGGCGTGAGCGCCGCAAGGAGTTCGTGATGACGGCTGAACTCGGTTTCGACACCGGCGTTCGCGAGGCCACGCCCGTGCTGGTGGACGAGGTCGCGGATGCGGCACCGGTACTCGGCCCGGATTCGCTGATCTGGAAGTTCTACGGTGACTACCGGACCCAACTCTTCGGGTTCCAGCGTGTTGCCGGCACCGAAAACTGCATCGAACAACTCGCCCAGGGCGTGCTGGATCATTCGGTCGTCTTCAGCGACACGTTGGGCAGAGCGAAGCGGACCGCACCGCCACTGATGAAAACCGTCTACTCCGACGAGCCGCACAAGTGGGGCCGGACCGTGCGGGATTTCCACAAGCCGATCAAAGGCACCGTCAGCGACGGGTCGAGGTACCACGCGCTGAATCCGGAGCTGTTCTACTGGGCACACGCCACGTTTGTCGATCAGGTGATCTACAACGCCGACATGTTCATCCGGCGACTTTCCCACGCGGAGAAAGAGCAGATCTTCACCGAAAGCAAGCTCTGGTACAGCCTCTACGGCGTCAGTGACCGTGGCCAGCCGCAAACATACGACGAGTTCGTTGCTTACTGGGAGGGCATGCTCGACCGTTTCATCCCGCACAAGACCGTCCTGTACGGCACCGGCTACCTCCGAAAAGGTATCCCGGGCCCGCGCAAGATTCCCCAGTTGATCTGGAAAATCTTGTCCGCGCCGGTGAACGCCTACGCCCGTCTGGTCATCGTGGGAACCTGCCCGCCGCAGATGCGCGAGGTGTGCGAACTGGAGTGGGATAGCAAGAAGGAGAAGCGGTTTCAGCGTTTCGCTGCCGTCATGCGTGCGCTCGATCCGTTGATCAACCGGCTACCGGTTCGCGTTGTCTACGCCAGTTGGGCGGCCGACGCCTGGGCGCGCTGCGGTGTCGACCCGCGAAAGACTAATACCCGCTGAACGTCGAGTGGTCTGCGCCGCGGTCGACAGGAATCCGGGTGCGGATAACCAGCCGAGTCTGCGCCTGTGGGTGCCACCCTCTGTTGCCGTTGTGACCGTGGGTCACAATGGGTGAAGATAGGTCGAACGCAATCGAGGGACGCAGCCGATGAATCTGGTATCGCAGGCGATTGATTCGGCTGCCAGCAGATTGGCGAACCCGGCGCGTGAATCCGATCCCGACAAGCTGCGCAACGCCGTTTCCGGCAAGACCGTGCTGGTCACCGGCGCGTCCTACGGGATCGGTGAAGCCACCGCACGCAAGCTGGCCGCAGCCGGAGCGCGGGTGCTGATTGTGGCCCGTTCGGCAGAACGGCTCGACGACGTCGCGGCATCGATCAACACCGGCGGCGGGCAGGCGGTCGCGTACCCGACCGATCTCAGCAACGAGGATGCCGTCAGCGACTTGGCCAAGCAGCTCAACGAGGATCACGGCCCGCTTGACATTGTGGTGAGCAACGCGGGCAAGTCGCTGCGTCGGTCACTGCACCAGCAGTACAACCGGCCGCATGATTTTCAGCGCACGATCGATATCAATTACCTGGGTCCGATCTGGTTGCTACTCGGGCTGCTTCCGGCAATGCGCAAGAGCGGCCGAGGCCACCTCATCAACGTCTCCAGTGTGGGTGTGCGAGTGGCTCCCGGCCCGCAGTGGGGCGCGTACCA
This sequence comes from Mycobacterium sp., assembly GCA_032162485.1. Taxonomy (GTDB): domain Bacteria; phylum Actinomycetota; class Actinomycetes; order Mycobacteriales; family Mycobacteriaceae; genus Mycobacterium. The sequence goes on along the minus strand of JAVROZ010000204.1, from coordinate 2,102 downwards.
GGCGTCCAAGGGGGCTTTCGATCGCTGGTTGCGCAGTGTGTCGCCGGAACTGCACAACGACGGCATCGACGTCTCGACGATCTACTTCGCGCTGGTCCGCACCCGCATGATCGAGCCCACACCGCTGTTGGGCCGGCTGCCGGGGCTGACTCCTGATGAGGCTGCCGACGCCATCGCAAAAGTGATCATCGAGCGGCCCCGCACCAACGAGCCGCCCTGGGTGTGGCCCGCCGAGATCGCCTCGGTGTTGTTCGCCGGTCCGGCCGAACTTGCGGCCCGGCTGTGGTACCGCCGAATGGTCGCCGAATCCGCCGGTAACGGCCGTCAAGACACCGAGTTGGCCTGACGACCATGACGGACAGCGTGGTGGGTACGACGGCGTGTGCGGTGTTGTCGTCCGGACTGCTCGGTCCCCCCAGCCCGGCCGCGGCGGTGCGCCTCGCCCGCGAGGTCTTTCGGGGTGGGACGAATCTCTCGACAGTCCTTGCGATCTCAGCGGCGCGCTGGCCCAACCGCACCGCAATCATCGACGACGACGGCGCGCTGCGCTACCACGAGCTGCAGTCGATGACCGAATCACTTGCCGGCGCGCTGCTTGACGCCGGTGTGGAGGCGGGGCAGCCGGTCGGTGTGATGTGTCGCAACGGACGCAACTTCGTCACCGCAGTTTTCGCCACCGCGCTGGTGGGTGCAGATGTGGTGCTGGTGAACACGGAATTTCGCACCGCCGCGCTGGCGGGCGCGCTAGGCGCACACCAGATCCGGACGATGTTCTGCGATGACGAGTTCACCGATCAGATAAGCGAAACCGGTGAGCCGATACAGATTATCGACCCTCAGACCGTCCAGGTGGCACCCGGCGGGCCACGGCCGGGGGTCGCGCCGTCGGGCCGAATGGTGCTGCTGACCTCGGGGACCACCGGAATTCCTAAAGGGGTGCCGCGGATACCCCGGATCAGTTCGGGGGTGGGCGTCAGCATGACGGTCCTGGCGCGCACCGGACTGCGGGTCGGGACGCGAATTGCCTTGGCGGCACCAATGTTTCACGGCTTGGGTTTCGGCATCCTGATGCTGGCCATGGGCCTGGGCGGTACGGTGCTGACCCGTCGCCGATTCGACGCCGAAGCCGCACTCGCGCAGGCGTCGCTGCACCGCGCCGAGGCGATGAGCGCCGTCCCGATCATGCTTGCCCGCATGCTGGACCTGCCCCAGCGGGTAACGGCACGAAACCCGTTGTCTTCCTTGAAGGTAGTGATATCCAGCGGTGACCGACTCGATCCCGGTCTGGCCCGGCGGTTCATGGATTGCTACGGCGACGTCCTATACAACCTCTACGGATCCACTGAGGTCGGCATCGGTTCGCTGGCGACACCGGACGAACTCCGGCGGTTCCCGGAGACGGTGGGCAGGCCGGTCGCCGGCTGCCCGGTCCGCATCGTCAGCAGGAGTGGCAGGCTTGTCGGACCTCGTGTCACCGGCCGCATCTTCGTCGGCGGCGGACTGGCCTCGGAGGGATACACCGGCGGTGGCGGTAAAGCCGTCATCGACGATATGACCAGCACCGGGGACATGGGCTATCTCGACGAGGCCGGCCGACTCTATATCGTTGGCCGCGAAGACGACATGATCGTCTCCGGCGGCGAGAACGTCTACCCGCGTGCGCTGGAAAACGCTCTGGCCGGCCACCCCGATGTCGCCGAAAACGCCGTCGTCGGCGTCGAGGACGAGCAGTTCGGCCGTAGGTTGGCGGCATTCGTCGTGCTGCGACCGGACGCCGACGCCGATGCGTCGGGGCTGCGGGAGTACTTGAAGGGCAAGGTCTCGCGGTTCGAGCAGCCCAGGGACATCAACATCGTCACCAGCATCCCGCGCAATCCGGCGGGCAAGGTCGTGCGCCGGGAACTGTCCGGCTAACCCTCCGCTGGCGAATCGGGTGCCACGGCGCCGACGGCCTTGGACAACCACTGCGGTGCCAGCACCGAGATCACGGTAGTGCCCGCGGTGGCACCGACCACACCGGACCAGGCCACGGGCCCGAGCGGCGTGCAGCCGAAAAACTGGCTGAGAACCGGTGTTTGGATAATCCCGACCAAGACGCCGGC
>JAVROZ010000203.1:0-4737 GCA_032162485.1 Mycobacterium sp. | reverse complement strand
CCGGCGGCTCATTGGGATGACCCAAAACCCGGCGAATATTCAGCAGCACCAGAGCCAACGCCACCCCGGCCAGGGCCAGCACGAACCGGCGATCCTGCATTATCAGGGCCAGCAGCTCCACCCCGGCCATCAGGCAAATGCCCAGCGCTATAAGCTTTTTCATGCGGCGCTGCCCGACCGCGGGGCGATCTCGCCCAGAACCAACTCCAGCAGACGCACCGCCGTCTCGCGGTGTCCCTCGTCCATCACATGCGGACTGAACCGCGCCTCTTCGAACAGGTTCACCAACTGAACGGCGTTATCGGCATGTAAGGCATGGTGTTCGACGGCCCGGGCCAGCACCTCGGTGGGGGTATCGGCGTCCTGTGGGATGGCGCCAGGCACGTTGGCCAATTCACGCTCCATTGCTGCGTAGCAGGCGATGATCGCCTCGCGGGGTTCGCGGCTCAGGTCGGCCATCGCGGCCAGTCCCACTTCGGCCGCGCGGACCAGAGATTCCGATGTGGTCTCTGGCACCGGGGAGTCGACGTGACTGTGGGACTCCACTCGCGGTGTCGCCGGGGGGCGCCTCCGCCGGGATGCGAAGATCCCGCCGGCGAACAGAATCAGCAGCACCGGCACGAACGCCAGCAGGGTTCCGAGCGAATCCCCGGTGGGCTTATGTCGGGGTTGCGGTTTCGGCGTTTGACCGCCGCCGGACGGCGACAGCGGTGGCGTAGTGGACGAATCAGGTTGTGGCGCACTAAGGCCGACATCGGGCGCGGCAAAAAGGCGTGACAGCACTATGGTGATCAGCAGCCAGGCCACAACCACTCCGACTGCGATCAGCACCACGCGCAGGCTCGGTCGCGCGCTGCCACCACCAAGCATTTCGGACAGGTCGGCGGAGCTGGGCGCAACCGTGCGCGGGTCGCGCAGTCGGGCGATGATCGAAAACGCCACCAACGCCAGGGTCGCTGAGAGTGCCGCCACGAGGAACATCATCGCCGCGCGGCTGCCGCCCACCTCTTCGGGACGTGAAGCGTGATGAGCCGGAAGATACCCGCGTAGCGCGGCGGCGAGGAGAATCAACAGAACTAGCACCGCGACAACGCGCCCAGCGGGTTTGCCGAACATCAGCGGAAGACCCCTGGGCGCCAGGCCTGAACGCGCCCCATAGCCGAAGGCTAGCGGCGGCGGGCCGCCCCGGTCTAGTGGCGGCGGCTTGTCACAACCGCGGTGTAGAGTCGCACATATGTTCGATTTTGATATCTTGGCGGCGGTTCCCGAGCATGCCAGCGAGGCTGAGCTGATCGCGCGTATCTCGGAGTTGGAGCAGGTCAAGTGCACCGCGGCGGCAGGGCAGGCGCGTGCTGCGGCAGCATTTGAGGCAGCCCGGCGGGCGTCGGAAGCCGCCGCGGGTGTGCCCGCGGCCAAGCGCTGCCGCGGGGTGGCCAGTGAGATCGCCCTGGCCCGGCGCGATTCCCCGGCACGAGGTAGCCGCCACCTGGGATTCGCGAAAGCCTTGGTTTACGAGATGCCTCATACCCTCGCGGCTCTTCAAAGCGGGATCTTGTCGGAGTGGCGGGCGACCTTGATCGTGCGTGAATCTGCCTGCCTGGATGTCGATGACCGGCGCGAATTGGACCGCGAGATGTGCGCGAACGCGGCAAACCTGCAGGGCAAAGGTGACTTCGAACTGACGGCGGCCGCCAAGGCGATCGCCTACCGCAAGGATCCGCACGCCGTGGTCGATCGCGCCGCGAAAGCCGAGAATGACCGCACGGTGACGATACGGCCTGCTCCGGACACCATGACGTGGGTCAGCGTCCTGTTGCCGGTGGCGCGCGGCGTCGGGGTGTATGCGGCGCTGCGCCGCGCCGCCGACACCACCTTCGACGGCCGCTCCCGCGGTCAGGTGATGGCCGACACCGTGGTCGAACGCATCACCGGCACGCCCGCCGCCGTGCCCGCGCCCATCGCCGTCAATGTGGTGATCTCCGATGCGGCGCTGCTGGGCGAGCAGAGCGACGCGGCGGTGATCGACGGTTACGGGCCGATCCCCGCGGCGGTGGCCCGCAACCTGATCACCGCCGCGTTGGCCGATCGGCAGTCATGGGCCACACTGCGACGGCTCTACGCCCGCCCCGCCACCGGTGCGCTGGTGGCGATGGAATCCCGGTCGCGGCGTTTCCCGCCGAGACACGCCCAGTTAAACGGGCTGCGAGATCAAAGTTGTAGCACCCCGTATTGCGACGCACCGATTCGACCCCCCGATCACACCCAGCCCCACAAGCGTGGCGGGCGCACCACCGCCGAAAACGGAGTCGGGTCGTGCGAACACTGCAACTACGCCAAAGAATCACCCGGTTGGCGGGTGACAGCCACCAACGACAACGGCAGGCACACCGCCGAATACCTCACGCCCACTGGTGCGAGCTACCAATCCACCGCGCCCCCTTTACCCGGCTACCCACGAATCGAGATCAGCGAATTCGAAGCCGCCATCGGCGACGCGCTGATTCACCGGCACGCCGCCTGAGCGAGTTCACACAGTGAACGGCGTGAAGGTCCCGTCGAGCACCTGAAGGTGACCGATGGTGCGCCCCGTGACCACACCGGCGTCCACCCGCGCCAGTAGCACTGCCGCTCGGGCGAATTCGTCAGCGGTACTGACGTCGTCGAATTCATGGGCGTAAAAGGACAGGCCCGGCGTCATGATCGGTTTGGAGGGCGCGAGAGCGTTCACTGCGATGTTGTGGTCGGCAAGCTCGAACGCCGCGCATTGAGTCAGGTGTTCCAGAGCCGACTTGGCGCCGCCGTAGCCGGGCAGGACTCCAGCACTGCGGTCGGGGTAGGGACCGTCACCGGGCAACCGCGATGCGACCGAGGTGATGTTGATGATCGAACCGCCCCCTGCGGTGATCATGTCGGGGCTGACCAACTGCATGAGCTCGTAGGGCGCGAACAGCGAGATCTCGAAATGCCGGCGATAGGCGGCCAGCGGTGTACTGACAAATCCGGGCCAGCCCGGTTTGGGCTTGGCCGTCTTCGTCCGCGGCGCGGCGCCCGGCACCGGAGGGCGACCCGGCGCGGTGAACGCCGCATTGTTCACCAGAATTGTGATCGGTCCCAACGCATCTCGAGAAGCCTGAACCAATCGGCCGATATCGTCGCGGTCAGTCAGGTCGGCCCGGACCGCCACCGCCCGTCCGCCGGCCGCCTCGATGTCGGCGACCGTCTCGCCAATGGTTCCGGGTAGCCGGTCATCCCACACTTGCTCCGTACGACCGACGACGGCCACCGCCACACCGTCGGCCGCCAACGCCAGCGCGATCGCCCGTCCCAGGCCGCGACTGCCGCCCGTGACGATCGCGGCCGTCACCGGGTTACCCCGTGCACGATGATGGCGGTGGTCTGATGCACCCAGGCGTCGTCGAGTTTCTCGTCCGGGTAGAGCAACATGCGCAGCATCGTGGCTCCCCCGATCAATTCGATCAATCGGTCCGGGTCGATGTCGGGATGCGCCTCGCCGCGCTCGATTGCCTCACGCAGTCGAATCCGCACCAAGGCGAACAGGTCGGCGAAGCGTGCCATCACGCGCGCGTTGAGCTCGGCGTCCGCCGTCATGTCTGCCACCAGTCCCGGCAGCGCCGCGCGGACGACCGGTGTGGTGAAGACGTCGCGGGTGGCCTCGATCATCATCTGGATGTCGGCGGCAAAGTCGCCGGCCGGAGTCAACAGCGCGGTGGGCGCCACGGGGAATGCGGCCTCGTGCACCAGCTCGGCCTTGCTGGACCACCTGCGGTACAGCGCCGACTTCGTGGTTCCGGCACGTTCGGCGACGGCGGCCAGACTGAGGTTCGAATAGCCGATGTCCACAAGCAGTTCCGTGGTCGCCGCCAGGATGGCCGAGTCGATGCGCGGATCCCGGGGCCGTCCGGCGCCGGGGGCCTTGTCAAGGGTTGACGGGTCTGCTTTCATAACGCTACCTACCGTATCGTAATTACCCCGCAAAGGAAGCACCCGTGGCCAATGAACCGGCGGTCGAAGATATCGGCCGCATGCAGCGCTCGAGCCGCGACACCGCTACCGTGCCCAGACTGATGTCGCAGTGGTTGTCGACGGTGTTGCCCGTTGCCCCCGAGGTAACCGTGGAGAGCGGCGTGGATTCGACGGGCATGTCCTCGGAGACCATCATCTTGACCGCCCGTTGGGTGCAGGACGGGAAGCCGGTAGCGCAGAAGCTGGTGGCCCGGGTAGCGCCCACCAATGAAGACGTGCCGGTCTTCCCGAGCTATCGCCTGGACCACCAGTTCGAAGTCATCCGGCAAGTCGGTGAACTGACCGACGTCCCCGTCCCCCGGGTCCGTTGGATCGAGAACACCGGCGAGGTGCTGGGAGCGCCGTTCTTCTTGATGGATTACGTCGACGGCGTGGTGCCGCCCGACGTGATGCCCTACACGTTCGGCGGCAACTGGTTCGCCGACGCACCCGTCGAACGACAACGCAAGCTGCAGGACGCCTCGGTCAAAGTCCTGGCCACCTTGCACTCGATCCCCAACGCGGAGAATAAGTTCGGCTTCTTGACCGAAGGTCTGACCGGCGACACCGCGCTGCGCAGACACTTCGGCTGGGTGCGGTCATGGTACGACTTCGCGGTGCCCGATATCGGCCGGTCGCCGTTGGTGGAACGTACTTTCGAATGGCTGCAAGACAATTGGCCGCAGGAATCCGCCGCACGCGAACCGGTACTGC
>JAVROZ010000202.1:0-3594 GCA_032162485.1 Mycobacterium sp. | reverse complement strand
CGCGACGACAAATTGCGCCGGACCGACGACGGCGATCTCTACCTCGTCGCCAAATGCGCCAGCCATGCCTGGATTGTCCCCACCGACGACCCGATCACCGCAGTGGTCTGGGAGGCAGCACGACGCTGCCATCGCGCCCTGGGCTGCCGCCATTACAGCCTGTTCGACTTCCGGATCGACCCCGACGGCAAGCCGTGGTTCCTCGAGGCCGGCCTCTACTGCTCCTTCGCCCCCACCAGCGTCATCGCGGTAATGGCGGCGGCGTCGGGCGTGAAAGTCGCCGACCTATTCGCCGATCAACTTCACCAGCTCGGCCTGGAGGGGGTGCCATGCTTGAGCTCACACGGCTGAAACCCCTTGGGGCAGTGGTATCCGGCCTGCGGATCGACGCATTGGACGATGAGGAAGTGCACGATCTGCGTCTACTCCTGGCCCACCATGGTGTCATCGTTCTACCCGGGCAGGACATCGACGACCATACCTTCCTGCGGTTCCTGCGCAACTTCGGTCCGACGGTCTTCACCGTGGGAGAAACCCCCGTGCCCGGATTCCCGGACCTCAACCTGGTCAGCAACGTGGGTCGCGCCCGGCCGCCACGTTCGACCTTCCACACGGACACCAGCTATGTGCGAAACCCGCCTGCCTACACCGCCTTACGCGCTGTTCAGGTCCCGGAGCACGGCGGGCAAACCCTGTTCGCCGACCAGTACGCGGCGTACGAGACACTGCCGCCCGATGTCCGCGACCGACTGCGCGGGTGCAACATCACCCACATCATGACGGGTCTGGACGTCGCCGACTCGGTGCACGAGACACGTGCGGTGCACCCAATTTTCTTACGGCACCCGCTGTCCGGGCGGACCGCGCTCTATCTGTCGACCCCGCAGCGCTGTGCAGCGGTAAGCGGCATGCCACCTGATCAGGCGGCCGAGGCCGTCTCGTACCTGTTCGACCATTCGACGCGCGAGCACCACATCTACCGGCACGCGTGGTCGGAAGGCGACATCGTGATGTGGGACAACCGCTGCGTCCTGCACCGCGCAGACCACAACGGCGTGACCGGGGACCGGGTTATGCATCGCGGCATGGTCGCCGGCCATGGGGGTCTCGACTCCACCGCAGACACGAAATGAGCTGACATGGACGACACCGAAGTTCTGGTCATCGGCGCAGGCTTAGCGGGATTGCGCTGCGCCGACGTACTGGTCTCAGCCGGACGCGACGTGCAGGTCTGGGAAGCGGACAACGCGGTCGGTGGCCGCATCCGTACCGACCTCATCGACGGGTTCCGTTGCGACCGAGGCTTTCAGGTGCTGAATCCGGCCTACCCCGAGTTGCGACGGGCGGTTGATGTGTCTGCGCTCGGTCTGCAGTCGTTCGGTGCGGGGGTCGTTGTCCGCCGCGAAGAGGATTCCGCGGTATGGGTGCATCCGCTTCGCCACCCGGGCCGGGTGCCCGCAATGTTGTCTTCCGGCGGGATGACGCCGCGTGATCTCATGGCTGTTGCGCGGTGGGCAATGCCGGCGCTCCGGCCGAAATCGCTCAAGGCTGCGGATCGCCCGGATCGCATTCTGCGAAAAGCGTTGGACAAGGCGGGTGTTCGCGGCGAGTTGCGCAGGGTGATCGATCGATTCTTGGCGGGCGTGCTGCTCGAAGACACCGGTGAGACCTCAAACGCGTTCGCATTGCTACTCGCGCGGATGTTCCTGCTGGGCGTGCCGGCGCTGCCGGCCGACGGCATGCAAGCCCTGCCGCAGCAACTGGCCGCCAGAATTGATGGACGGATTACGCTTGATAACAAAGTGATTCGCATCGAACGAGGCGTGGAGGGCTGGCTGGTCCATGGCGAAGGCAGCACTGTGTGGGCGCGGTAGGTGGTGGTCGCGACTGACGCGATCGCGGCCGCGTCGTTGACATCCGAGAAGGTGCCAACGATGCACGGCGTGGTGACGGATTGGTGGTCTACCGATCGGCCGGTGCCAGGCCCGCCGATGCTGCGGGTGGACGCCCGCCGCGATCCACCGGGACCGGTGCTCAACGCAGCGGTGATCAGCGCCGCTGCACCGACCTATGCGCCACCAGGGCAGCAGTTGGTCGCCGCGTCGGCATTGATCGAACGAGATGGTGCCGAGCCGTCCGAAAGTGTGATGCGAGAACACGCCGCCGACATCCTGCACAGCGATCACCGCGGGTGGAGGCTAGTGAAGCGCCACGTGATTCGGCACGCACTGCCGGCCCAGTCCGCGCCGCTGACCGTACGACGCCCGGTCCGCACCGCATCAGGAGTTTGGGTCTGCGGCGACCATCGCGATACCGCGTCGATTCAAGGCGCGCTGGTCAGCGGGCGCCGCACCGCCGAGGCAATTCTGGGAGCTGTCGGTGTTCGCGCGTTGCGCGCCACGGCTTGACAACGTACAACCGATTGGTTGTATGTTTGTGCGGTGACCATGGATGTCGAGGACCGGGCGGACGCCCTGTTCCACGCGCTTGCCGACCGGACCCGGCGCGACATCATGCGCCGGGTGTTAACCGGCGAACATTCGGTTTCCGCGCTCGCGGTGAAGTACGACGTGAGCTTCGCCGCGGTGCAGAAACACGTCGTCGTGCTGGAGAAGGCGGGCTTGCTTACCAAGCGGCGCAGCGGTCGCGAGCAACTGGCCAGCGGTGACGTGGCTGCGGTGCGGTCGGTGGCGTTCATGCTCACTGAGTTGGAACAGGTTTGGCGCGATCGCATCGCGCGCATCGACGAACTCATCGCTGCGGACTCAACCAAGGACTCAACCAAGGACCAAACCAGGAGGACTGAACCATGCCCGTGACCGACGTCCAGCAGGACCTCGACAACCTGACCCTGACCATCACCGCCGACTTCGCCGCGCCTGTCGAGCGAATCTGGCAGGTCTACGCCGACCCGCGTCAGCTGGAAAAAGTGTGGGGGCCGCCGACACATCCAGCGACGTTCGTCGACCATGACCTCAAACCCGGCGGGCGCACGACGTACTTCATGACCGGCCCGGACGGCGACAAGTACGCCGGGTACTGGCAGATCACTGCTGTCGACGAGCCGACGAGCTTCTCCTTCGACGACGGCTTCGCCGATCTGGACTTCAATCCGAACCCCGAGCTGCCGGTCTCCAAGAACGTCTACACCTTCACTGAGCACGAGGGCGGCACCCGTGCGACCTACGTCAGCACCTTCGAGTCCGCCGAGGCGCTTCAGCAGGTGCTGGACATGGGCGTCGTCGAGGGTTCTTCGTTGGCGATCAATCAGATCGACGATCTGGTCGGACCCTCAAAACGCTAAGCCACAAGCGATTTCGGGGTATCAACGACCGAGTACTCGGTGGCGTCGCCCTGAATCACCCGGCTTCGTTCGCCGCGTAGGCTCACCGGGATGTCGCCGGCCAGTGTGATTCGGTGCATGCGGCGGGGTTGGTCGCCGAAATCGGAGACGGCGTAATGCTGGGTGGCGCGGTTGTCCCACATCGCGACGTCGCCGAGTTCCCAGTTCCAGCGAATCGTGTTTTCCAGCCAGGTGATGCGGTCCTGGAAGATTCGGTACAACGCCTGTGATTCTGCGCCGTTGAGCCCCAC
>JAVROZ010000201.1:0-6308 GCA_032162485.1 Mycobacterium sp. | reverse complement strand
CAACGCCAAACCGGCTTGACGACGGCCGCCGGGCGGGGATGCGGAAGCAGCCCGTGGCCGGTCGGCCGGGTTATCGATGCAGCTGAGCCCAAATGGGCGCGACCGCCGCTAGCTCGGACGGCGTCGGCCCGCTACGCCCGGCTCCGCCGCGCTAGCGACCGCCGCTATATCGGACTGCGTCGGCCCGCTGCGCCCGGCTCCGCCGCGCTAGCGACCGCCGCTATCCCGCGTCGAAGTACGAGGTCTCCAACATGTCGTGCACGGCCTTGGCATGCACCCGGAAGGACCGACCAACCCGAACCGCGGGCAGCTCGCCGTTGTGCACCAGCCGGTACACCGTCATCTTGGACACGCGCATCAGCGCCGCGACTTCGGCGACGGTGAGGAACTGCGTCCGGGCCTGGCCGGCGTCGGCCGGACCGCCGTCCCGTACCGCTTTACCTGCAGAATCCCGTGCTGATGGACCGTTCGTAGACGTCATCGCAACCCAATCGTGTCAGGCCCGCGCAATGCCAGCGGCTTCCCCACCGCCGGCACCCACACGTGCATACAAAGAGGAGAATAGCGGGACTAGTGGGGTTACTGGTACTGGTGAGAGACAATCAGTTTAAAATTCTTGAATTATTCCGGTGTAATTCTGAGCTGCTCAGAGCGGCTTTTCGCGGCTTGGACGGCCGCATCGACGGCCGCCCGAAATCCGCCCCGTTCGAGCTCACGCAGGGCGGCGGCGGTGGTTCCGCCCGGCGAAGTGACCGACGCCCGCAGCTGCGCCGGTGAGGCGTCCACCCGTAAGCCGACCGGTTGGCCGTCGGGCGATCGCCGCTCCTGATCCATCCGCTCCAACAACATCGCCGCTGCCCCGGCCATGGTTTGCGCGGCCAGGTCGGTGGCCACCTGACGGGTCAGCCCGACCCCGACTCCGGCGTCTACCAGGGCTTCAACCAGCAGGAAGAAGTACGCCGGTCCCGAACCTGACACCGCGGTCACCGCGTCCAGGTGCTGCTCGGGAACGGTGAGGACGCCGCCGACCGCGTCGAACAGAGCAGAAACGTCGTCGAGCTGCTGGGGCGAGATGAACCGGCCCTTAGCCAACGCGGTGACGCCGGCCCCGACCAGTGCCGCCGCGTTCGGCATCGCCCGCACCACTGGCGTCCCGGCCGGCAACTTGGACTCGAAGTAGGTGATGGTGACGCCCGCCGCCACGGTGACGAACACCTGTTCGGCGCTGTCGTGCTCAGCCGCGGAAGCCGCTTCGGCAAGATCGTCGATGACCGCCTCGACGTCGGCCGGCTTGACCGCGACCACGACGAACGTTGCATTTTCCGCTGCGTCCTTGACCGAGGTCACCACCAGCACGCCGTAGGTACTGGACAGGTACTTGGCCCGATCGGGCATCCGTTCGGCCACTACCAGGTCCTTGACCTGTCGGCCTGCCCGCAGCAGACCCGACAACATAGCTTCGCCGATGCTGCCGCCGCCGATGATCGCGATTCTTGCCATGCCGGAAAGCATTGCAGACAGCTCAGCTAATCGCCGCTACCGGGCAGCAAGCCCTCGCGGGGGTACCAGGGCCAGTTGACGCGCCTGCACCACCAGGCGGCCCAACCGGTCGACGACGAGGTGGTCCTCGTCGAACCAGTCGTGCCCGATTTCGACGCAGGTGGCGATGATTCGCAGCCAGCCATCGGCGGGCAAGGACCGCAGCAGCGCGGTGAGCTGAACGGTCGGCGCCCAGCCGGTGCGGTCCACCGCGAAAGTCACCGGGACCGACAGATCCCCGCACATCAGCGCGAACAGCGCGTCGGGCGCGAGGTTGCGGGGGCGCGCCCACATCTGGATCACCGGAGGCCGCCCATCCGACGGCGCGCCGCCGGGAAAAGGCAGAGTCGACAACACGGGGCGGATGTCACAACCCGCCCCCAGATGCACCAGGCCGGACAGCCGATGGCCCGGCCCGATCGGCGCCAGATCGTCCGGCGGCTCGGGTGCCATCAGGTCTACGACGGGGTTCGCCGACAGCAGCGGCGCGGTCTCCCCTGGCAGGTGGTGCTCGGGCTCGCCCAGGGTGACGACGGCGTGTACGGCGGTGCGATCGCCCTGCATGAGCTCGACGTCGACCACACTGATCCGCCGACCCCGTTTGCGGATTGCCGTCACCAGACGCATCACTCCCGGGTCGGGCGCCGACAAGAAGTTCACCGAAACGGCGACCGGTTGCAGCCCGTCTCCGCCATAGGCGGTGCGGGCGGCGTTGGCGCACAGCGCCACCATCACCCCGCCATGGACCTTGGGGCCGATCGTCCAGTGTTCGTTCAACTCACCCTCAAACACCGGCCCACCCGGCCCAGCGTCGACTTGATGCAGCGCCATAGCGCTGCTGAACAGGGCACTCATGTCAACGCAGCAGGTGGGTACGGGCGAACTGGAGCGACTCAACGAGCATGGCTTCCCGCTCGGCGGCCGATCGCGCGGCCGAGGTGGACACTTCCAGCACAACATGGCCGGTGAAGCCGCTCGCGGCCAGCATCTGGCATACCTCGGCGGTCGGTTGGGTCCCGCGACCGGGCACCAGGTGCTCGTCTGCGGGCAACCCGCTGCCGTCGCACAGGTGCAGATGCACCAGTCCCCCGGCCATCCGCCGCGCCATTTCCAGCGAGTCGGTGCCCGCGGTGGAGGTGTGCGACAAGTCCAGCGTGTAGTGCGCGTGGTCGCCGTCCAGCGGGTCGTAGGACGGCGCAAACGCCGAAATCGCCGCACCCGGACCACCGCCACGTCTGCGCATCCGTTCCCGGGTCTGGTCGGTTCCGAAGAACCGGTCCGCACGGAACGGAAACATGTTTTCGACGGCCACCATCACCTCGCTGGAGGCTTCCAAGGCAAGGACCTGTTCGCGGAATCCCTCGGCGTAGCGCCGTTGCCACCGAAACGGCGGGTGTACAACGACGGTCTGTGCACCCAACTGCTCTGCGGTCCGCACGCTCCGGTCCAATTTGACGATCGGATTTGAACCCCACACCCGCTGCGAAATCAGCAGACAGGGCGCGTGCACGGACAACACCGGCACGCGGTAACGCTCCGACAGCTTGCGGACGGAGTCGACGTCCTGACTGACCGCTTCACCCCAGACCATCAGCTCGACGCCGTCATAGCCGAGCCTGGCCGCATACTCGAAGGCGGCCTCGGCCCGCAAGGGATACACCGAGGCCGTCGACAGGCCAACTTTGATTGCTGGGCGCACTTTTGGTCTGTGGGACCTAACCGGTTTGCAACAGGGCCATCGGTCCGAGGGTGATCAGCGCACCCACCGCGACCGCGATCAACGTACTGGCAATGTCCTCAGTCTTGCGGACCACCCGCACCCCGACCACCAGCCCCAGGATGACCAACACCGAGAGCACCAGTGCCACGAGGGCGTTCCACCGCCACAACTGGTCGAAGGCGATGAACAACCCGGCACCGAACGCGACCGCCAGAATCGACTGCAGCACGGTCAGAATGCCGCGGCCCAGTGCCGCCATCCTGGCGTGCGATCGACCGGGCTGCGCTTTGCCGTCGGGCTCGATGCGGTCGTCGTCGAACGCGGCCTGTCCAGGGCGCCGGCGGGCCACCTCGTCGGCCATCGACTCCCCAGCGAACAACGCGTGTTCCCTGCCGCTTTCCGATCCCTGCAGATACGAACGCACGTACGCCGAATCCTCGACCGCCGACTCCGCCTCGCGCACTTCGCTGTCCATGACGTCGACCGACGCGTCGGTGTAATGGCCCACCGGATCCGGACTCATGCCCTCGGCGCCGGACTGCCCATCGGCGTCGGCCGGGTAGTCAGTCGCGTCCGGGTGCCGTAGGGGACGCGGGTATTCGCTGCGCTCGGGCCCGGACCTGCGCGTCGTGATTGGTTCCGACTTGGGCCAGCGCGGCTCGGGCTCAGCCCAGTAGGCCGCTGCCCTATTTTCGACTGCTGCCTGTTTTTCGACCGCAGCCTCGGGTTCGACGCGCGTTTTGGATTCCACCGCGTGCTCGGTGGTGGTGTCCGCGGTGGCCGGCTGGGCAACGGGTGTGGGCGGCGAGGGCGGCTCGGCGACCTGGACTCCGCCGTTCGCCGGTGCCGCGGGTGGCTCCGACACAGGTCGCGCGGGTTGTTCGTGGTGGTCGTCACGAATGATCGGAATCTCGCCGGTGAGTTCGGCGACCGTGACCGAGTCGTCACCGCGCCGGCGGCGACGCCGACGGGCGACCGGGGCGCCGATGGTGCCATTCCTGGCCAGCAGCTCGGCCACCGAAATCTGCTTGGGGTCCTCCGTGTCGGAGTCCGATCCCGTCATGCTTTGTTGCCTCTCGACCGGGTGTGCGCGTTCCGATCAACTAACTGACCTCCAGCATCGCGCACCGGAGTCTCCACGAGGGCGGTTCCGTCGGCTTCACTATCGAGTTTGCGCAAGATGAGACCTTCCCGCAGCGCCCACGGGCAGATTTCCACTGCTTCTAGCGACAGCGCTCGCATACTTGCCTCCGCCACCAAAGCGCCCGCCACGATCTGCGGCGCCCGCTCGGCGCTGACTCCTTCCAGTTCTGCCCGGTCAGCGGTCGTCATCCTAGAGATGAAAGATATGAGTTGTCTGAGGCCGTTTGCTGTGAGCGTCCGCTTTACCCCGGGCCCGGCGGCCGACGGGGCGGCACCGGTGAGGCGCGCCAACGACCGGAACGTCTTCGACGTGGCCACCGCGAGATCCGGTTCGCCGGCATCGAGGAGGGTGGCGCTGGCATCGGCCAATTCGGCGTCCAGCCAATCGCGCAGCATCCCCACCCGACGCCGGCCGGGCGGATCATCGGGCAACCATTCGCGGGTCAACCGTCCCGCGCCCAGCGGCAGCGACATCGCGACCTCGGGCTCCTCGTCCACGCCGCTGGACACCTCCAGCGAGCCGCCGCCGATATCGAGGTTGATGATGCGTCCCGCGCTCCAGCCGAACCAGCGCCGCACCGCCAGGAAGGTCAACCGCGACTCGTCGACCCCACGCAGCACCTGCAACTCGACACCGGCCTCCTTGCGCACCCGGGCCAGCACGTCGTCGGAATTCTCGGCGTCGCGGACCGCGGACGTGGCGAAGGCCATCAATTCGGCGCAGCCGGAGCTCACCGCGATCTTGGCGAACTCGTCGACGGTAGAAATCAGCTTGTCGGCGCCGCGCTTGGTGATCTTGCCCGAACTGTCGGTGGCCTCGGCCAGACGCAGGGTGGCCTTGGTCGAACTCATCGGGGCCGGACATCCGCCACGGTGAGCGTCGACCACCAGTAAATGGACGGTGTTGCTACCCACGTCCAGGACGCCCAATCGCACGGAACCAAACTAGCTGGAATAACAGTGCGCTCGTATCGCGACCCGCTGCGGGTCACACCGCCGCGCGCCGACTCGCGTTGGACAACGATGCCGGTAGCAGCGGGAATCGTGGACTAACGTTGCACCCGTGGCTAACTCGCAGCCCGGACAAGAGGTCGAACTGGACTTTGCCCGTGAATGGGTGGAGTTCTACGACCCCGACAACCCCGAGCACCTGATCGCGGCGGACATGACCTGGCTGCTGTCCCGCTGGACCTGCGTATTCGGCACGCCGGCCTGTCAGGGCACCGTCGCGGGCCGACCGGATGACGGGTGCTGCTCGCACGGCGCGTTTCTGTCCGACGACGACGACCGCGCCCGGTTGGACGACGCGGTGAAAAAGCTGACCAAGGACGACTGGCAATTCCGTGACAAGGGCCTGGGCCGCAAAGGCTATTTGGAGCTCGACGAATACGACGGCCAACCGCAATACCGCACCCGTAAACATAAAAACGCGTGTGTCTTCCTGAACCGGCCCGGATTCGCCGGGGGGGTCGGCTGCGCACTGCACAGCAAAGCCCTCAAGCTGGGCGTCCCGCCTCTGACGATGAAGCCCGATGTCTGCTGGCAGTTGCCGATCAGGCGCAGCCAGGAGTGGGTGACCAGACCCGACGGCACCGAAATCCTCAAGACCACCCTCACCGAGTACGACCGTAGGGGCTGGGGTTCCGGCGGCGCCGACCTGCACTGGTACTGCACCGGCGATCCGGCTGCCCACGTCGGCGCCAAGCAGGTATGGGAGAGCCTCGCCGATGAACTCGCCGAGCTCCTTGGCGCGAAGGCCTATGCGGAATTAGCCGCAATGTGTAAGCGCCGCAGCCAATTAGGGCTCATCGCGGTGCATCCGGCGACGCGAGCGGCCGAGTAGCCAGCACAACTCAAGGAGGGGGACATGACGGCAATCAATCAGCCGTCGGAGCCGGCCGAATCG
>JAVROZ010000200.1:0-15251 GCA_032162485.1 Mycobacterium sp. | reverse complement strand
GTTCGGCTGCCGCCACCCCGATCGAGCCGGCGAGGAACGTGAAGTCGCATACCACCACCGCCACTCGACGTCCGAAGATGCGCCCTTCGCCGGTCGCCACCGATTCGTCGCGGCCGCTGGCTTCTCGGGCGTCGGCCAGGTTGCGCGCGTAGGCCTGCGATATCGGCACCTGCAACGGCTCGCGATCCCAGCTGACGAAGGAGCCCTCGTCAAGCACCGCTTCCCGCAGTTCGTCGGTCGTGATACGGCTCACAACGACGAGGCTATATACGCTGGCCCCCATGATTGGTATTACCCACGCCGAAGGCGTCATGACCATCGAGTTGCAGCGCCCGGAGCGCCGCAACGCCCTGAACTCCAAGCTTGTCGAGGAGTTGCGGGAGGCGTTCCTCAAGGCCGGCGACGGGACGGTCCGCGCGATCGTGCTCACTGGCCAGGGCACGGCGTTCTGTGCCGGCGCAGACCTCAGCGGAGATGCATTCGCCGCTGACTACCCCGACCGGCTTGTCGAACTGCACCGGATCATGGACCTGACGCTGATTCCGGTGATCGGCGCCATCAACGGACCTGCCATCGGCGCCGGGTTGCAGCTCGCCATGCAATGCGACCTGCGCGTTGTCGCGTCGGACGCGTTCTTTCAGTTCCCCACGTCGAAGTACGGTCTGGCCTTGGACAACTGGAGCATTCGTCGGCTGGCCTCCCTGGTCGGCCACGGGCGAGCCCGTGCCATGTTGCTGGCGGCGGAGAAGCTGACCGCTGACACGGCGCTGCTGACCGGAATGGCAAACCGGATCGGGACACTGGCCGACGCGCAGGCCTGGGCTACGGAGATCGCCGGCCTGGCGCCCTTGGCTATTCAGCACGCCAAGCGGGTACTCAACGACGACGGCTCCATCGAGCAACCGGAGCCCGAGCACAAGGAGCTCTTCGACAAGGCCTGGGGCAGCCAGGACGTCATCGAGGCACAGGTCGCGCGGATAGAGAAGCGGCCGCCGAAGTTCCAGGGGGCATAACGGTCATGATGCGCCAGGGGCTGCGAATGGCTGCCGGTACCGCTTCATTGGCGGCAGGCGGGTGGTTGCTGCGAGCACTACATGGCGCGCCGGCGGCGCTCGGTGCCGATCCGGCGGCGATTCAGGCCGTCGCGGAGGGATCGCCGAACTACCGCGACGGCGTGTTCGTCAATGTCGACCCCGGTTCGCTATACGTAATGGACCGCGAGCAGTTGCGGCAGATCGCCTGGGAGCTGGTGGGCGGGCGTAGCAACAGCCGGCCCGCACGGCCGATTCCGTTGGGTGCGCCGTCGATCTACCAGGGTCAGCCCGCAGAGCTGGCGGTCAGCTGGTTCGGTCACTCGACGGCGCTGGTAGAGGTTGATGGCTATCGCGTGCTCACCGATCCGGTGTGGAGTGAGCGGTGCTCACCATCGGATACCGTTGGGCCGCAGCGGCTGCACCCGCCGCCGGTGCTGCTCGAGGGGTTGCCGGCCGTCGATGCGGTGGTGATCAGCCACGATCACTACGACCATCTCGACATCGACACCGTCCTCGCGTTGACCCGCATGCAGCGGGCGCCGTTCTTCGTGCCGCTCGGTGTGGGAGCCCATCTGCGGTCGTGGGGCGTACCCGAGCACCGCATCGTCGAACTCGACTGGAATCAAAGCGCCCAGGTCGACGAACTGACCGTGATCTGCATGCCGGCGCGGCACTTCTCGGGGCGGTTTTTGAGTCGGAACAACACGCTGTGGGCGTCCTGGGCCTTCATCGGTCCGCGTCATCGCGCATACTTCGGCGGGGACACGGGCTACACCAAGAGCTTCGCCGAGATCGGTTCGGAACATGGGCCGTTCGATCTGACGCTGATGCCGATCGGCGCCTACAACACGGCCTGGCCGGACATCCACATGAATCCGGAGGAGGCGGTCCGGGCGCACCTGGACGTCACCGACTCGGGATCGGGGTTGCTGGTGCCGATTCACTGGGGCACCTTCCGGTTGGCCCCGCATCCGTGGTCGGAGCCCGTCGAGCGGGTGCTCAAAGCCGCGGAGCCCGACGGCGTGCAGGTGGCGGTGCCGACGCCCGGTCAGCGCATTGAGTCGGGTTCGCCGTTGCGCTTCAACCCGTGGTGGCGGCTCTGAGTAGCTGAACGCATCGGCCTGCTCGCGACGCTAGATGACGGCGGCGGGACGCCGTGCCACCGGCGGCGGCATCACCGGGTTCGCCGCGCCGCTCGCGCGGCACGCATCGTCACCGGGCTGGATCTGGATTGCCCGCTTCCTTCTCGCGCCGCTCGCGCGGCACGCATCGTCACCGGGCTAAGGTGCGGCCATGACGAAACGCGCGCCCACAGCCGCAGTGGTGGTGATGTTGTTGACCTTGGTCGCATGTGGTCCCGCGCAACCGATATCCAAACCCTCGTCTGCACCGGCTCAGGTGCCGCCCAACGAGGTGTCGGGTCTGCAAATTCCGGCCAGCCGCATCGACGACGCCGTAGCCAAGGTCGACGGCCTGGTTTCTGAGCTGATGAAGAACGCTGGCATCCCCGGCATGGCTGTCGCTATCGTCCACGGTGGAAAGACATTGTATGCCAAAGGTTTCGGTATCAGGGACGCAAGCAAGGGGGACGGTCCGGGCAACAAGGTCGACGCCGACACGGTATTCCAGCTGGCCTCGGTGTCGAAGTCAGTGGGTGCGACGGTGGTGGCCCATCAAGTGACGGAGGGCGCCATCACGTGGGACACGCCCGTCGCGACGAAGCTGCCGGGGTTCACACTCATGGACCCCTACGTCACCACCAACGTCAGCGTCGCCGACCTGTACTCACACCGCTCCGGGCTGCCCGACCACGCGGGCGACGCGCTTGAGGACCTCGGCTACGACCGTCAACAGGTGCTGGGACGGCTGAAATTCCTTCCACTGGCCCCGTTTCGGATCAGCTACGCCTACACCAACTTCGGGGTGACCACCGCTGCCGAGGCGGTCGCGGCTGCGGCCGGCAAGCCCTGGGAAGACTTGTCCGAGGAGGTGCTTTATCGCCCGTTGGGGATGGCCTCCACCAGCTCGAAGTTTGCGGACTTCCTGGCCAGGCCCAACCACGCGGTCAACCACATCAAGGTCGGAGACAAATGGGAAGCACGCTTCCAACGCGACCCCGACCCCCAGACGCCCGCAGGCGGGGTGAGTTCATCGGTCAACGACATGACGCGTTGGCTGACCATGCTGCTGGCCAACGGCACCTACAACGGGCAGCGGATCATGTCGCCGGAAGCACTGCTGCCCGCCTACACCCCACAGATGCTTTCGAGTCCCGCGAAAAACCCGAAAGCTCGGGCTGGCTTCTATGGCCACGGGTTCAATGTTTCGGTGACCTCTTCGGGGCGCACCCAGTACAGCCATTCCGGTGCGTTCGGATCAGGCGCCGCAACGACTTTCACGGTACTGCCGTCTGAAGACATCGGGATCATCGCCCTGACCAACGCGGCCCCTTACGGTGTGCCGGAGGCGCTGGCGGCCGAATTCATGGATCTGGTGCAGTACGGTCAGGTGCGCGAGGACTGGGCGAGCCTTTACCGGCAGCAATTCGCCCCGATGAACAATCCCGATGGCTCGCTGGTCGGCAAGCAGCCACCCGTCAGCCCGGCGCCCGCCAGACCGCTCAGTGACTACGTCGGCGTGTACGCCAACGATTACTGGGGACCGGCCACCGTGACGGACCAGGACGGCAAGCTACAGCTTTCGCTGGGGCCGAAGAATGAAAAGTTCGATTTAATGCACTGGGACGGTGACATTTTCACCTTCAACTTGTCTACCGAAAATGCTTTGCCCGGATCGATCTCCAAAGCGGTGTTCATTCCGGGCCCCAACGGCGCCGCGTTGAACCTCGAGTACTACGACTCCGACAAACTGGGCACCTTCACACGATGATTATCGGCGGCCTGACCGATGCCGAAGTGGCACAACGGGTTGCCGACGGAAGAGTCAACGACATTCCCGAACGCGCCACCCGCAGCATTGCGCAGATTGTTCGGGCCAATGTATTCACCCGGATCAACGCGATCCTGGGTGTGCTGTTTGCCATCGTGCTCCTGACCGGCTCGTTGATCAACGGGCTGTTCGGAATCCTCATCGTGGCAAACAGCGTCATCGGTATGGTCCAAGAGATCCGCGCCAAGCAGACGTTGGACAAGTTGGCAATCGTAGGTCAAGCGAAACCTCTGATCCGCAGGGCATCCGGAACGCAAACATTGCCGCCCGAGCAGGTGGTGCGTGACGACGTCATCGAACTCGGCCCGGGAGATCAGATTGTCGTCGACGGTCAGGTCGTCGAGGAACAGAGCCTTGAGGTCGACGAATCACTACTGACCGGTGAGGCCGATCCGATCGCCAAAGATGTTGGTGACACCGTGATGTCGGGTAGCTTCGTCGTTTCCGGCAGCGGTGCCTACCGCGCGACCCAGGTGGGTGGCGAGGCTTACGCCGCAAAGCTTTCCGAAGAAGCCAGCAGGTTCACCTTGGTGAAATCCGAGCTACGCAACGGCATCAACAGGATTCTGCAGTTCATCACTTACCTGTTGATTCCGGCCGGCTTATTGACGATCTACACGCAGCTGTTTACCACCGACGCGGGATGGCGCGAGTCGGTGCTGGCCACGGTGGGCGCACTGGTGCCGATGGTGCCTGAAGGTTTGGTGCTGATGACGTCAATTGCCTTCGCCGTCGGTGTTGTACGACTCGGTCGCCGTCAGTGTCTGGTGCAGGAATTGCCCGCCATCGAGGGCCTGGCCCGGGTCGACGTGGTCTGTGCGGACAAGACCGGAACGCTGACCGAAAGCGGAATGCGGGTGTCCGAGGTCGTGGACCTCGACGCGACCGATCAGCACCTCGCCGATGTGCTGGCCTGCCTCGCCGCGGCTGATGCCCGCCCGAATGCCAGCATGCAGGCGATCGCCGACGCCTACGACGTGAAACCCGATTGGACCGTCACCGCCACAGCGCCTTTCAAGTCGGCCACCAAGTGGAGCGGCGTGTCCTGCCGCGACCACGGCAACTGGGTGATCGGTGCCCCCGATGTCCTACTCGACCCAGGCTCAGGGCCGGCCGAACGAGCGGAGCGCATCGGCGCGCAAGGGTTGCGGGTACTGCTGTTGGGTGCAAGCAACATCCCTGTGGACGATCCCGACGCCCCGGGCACCGTCGCCCCAGTTGCCTTGGTGGTGCTGGAGCAGAAGGTCCGTCCCGATGCCGCAGAAACCATCAGATACTTTGCCACTCAAGAGGTATCAATCAAGGTGATATCCGGTGACAACGCAGTTTCCGTCGCGGCGGTCGCCGAGCGGCTCGGGTTGCACGGTGACACCATAGATGCGCGCAGACTGCCCACGGGGCAGGCGGAGCTCGCAGCGGCGCTGGACTCCCACACCACGTTTGGCCGGGTGCGGCCGGATCAGAAGCGTGCCATCGTGCACGCCCTGCAGTCAAAGGGGCACAACGTGGCGATGACGGGTGACGGTGTCAATGATGTGCTGGCGCTCAAGGATGCCGATATCGGCGTCGCGATGGGTGCGGGCAGCCCCGCTTCTCGTGCGGTGGCGCAGATCGTGTTGCTGGACAACAGGTTCGCCACCTTGCCTTATGTCGTCGGCGAAGGCCGGCGAGTCATCGGCAACATCGAACGCGTCGCCAGTTTATTTCTCACCAAGACGGTGTACTCGGCATTGTTGGCGCTGCTGGTCGGCATCGAGTGCTTACTTGCCGAGCCGTTAGGGGCCGACCCGCTCGTCTTTCCGTTTCAGCCAATCCATGTCACCATCGCCGCCTGGTTCACCATCGGAATTCCGTCCTTCATCTTGTCGTTGGCGCCAAGCGCTGAACGTGCTTACCCCGGTTTTGTCCGGCGCGTGCTGACGACAGCGTTGCCCGCAGGCCTCGTGGTCGGCACCGCGACGTTTGCCTCCTACCTGTACGCGTACCACGGCCGCCACGCGGCGGGAGTGGAGCAGGACCAGGCGTCCACTGCCGCGCTGATCACGTTGCTGATAACCGCTGTCTGGGTGCTTGCGGTGGCCGCGCGCCCCTACCAGTGGTGGCGGTTGGCGCTGGTCATCGCCTCGGGCGGAGCGTACATCGTAATCTTCAGTCTCCCTTGGACTCAGCACAAGTTCATGCTTGACGCGTCGAACATGTGGACGACATCGATGGCGCTCGGGTTCGGAGTGCTCGGGGCGGCGGTGATCGAAGCGACGTGGTGGATTCGGGCCAGAATTCTGGGTGTGCAGCCGCAAGTGTGGCGGTAACCGCACGAGCAGGAGGGGTGCACAGTGGACTGCTGCGGGGGTGGAGACACCGGCGAGGAGCATTGGAGTTCGGTCGCCGATCCTGAACCCGTTCGGAGGATCTGGCGCGCTCTCGGCCTGCCCGGCATCATCGACGTGCATACCCATTTCATGCCGCGGCAAGTGATGGACAAGGTGTGGCGGTACTTCGACGCGGCAGGCCCGCTTGTCGGGCGGACCTGGCCAATCACCTATCGCGCCGACGAGCAACGTCGGATAGCGGCGCTCCGAGACTTCGGGGTGGTGCGATTCACGTCCTTGCTGTACCCGCATAAGCCCGATATGGCTGGCTGGTTGAACCAGTGGGCAGAGGCCTTTGCCAATGCAACACCCGACTGTCTGCGCACCGCCACCTTCTTTCCCGAGCCCGACGCCGGCCAATACGTCATCAGCGCCATCCAGGCAGGCACCCGCGTCTTCAAAGCGCACATCCAGGTAGGCCAGTACGACCCCACCGACCCCCTGCTCGATCCCGTTTGGGGCGCCATCGCGGACGCAGGTACCCCGGTCGTCCTGCACAGCGGTTCCGGTCCAGTGCCAGGCCGATTCACCGGACCCGGCCCCGTCCGGGCGTTGCTGCGCAGATTCCCCGGCCTATCACTGATGGTTGCGCACATGGGCATGCCGGAGTATCGGGAGTTTCTCGACATCTGCGCGGACTACGAAAATGTGCGACTCGACACCACCATGGCCTTCACGGCCTTCATAGCCGAGACGATGCCCTTCCCGGCATCGGAACTGCCACGCCTACGCGATCTGGGCGACAAGATCTTGTTCGGCAGCGACTTTCCCAACATCCCGTACAGCTATCCCGACGCTCTAACGGCGCTTACCGAAATCGACGGCGTCGACGACGCTTGGCTGCGAAAAGTTCTATACGACAATGCTGCCGCCCTCTTCGGAATTGTCGGCCCCCAAGGCGGGCGTTGACGCCCGTTGACGGATCGCCCGGTCGCTTAAGTCGCCGCCCGCCGCGGCAAGTAGGGTTTTCCCAGCAAAGGGTTCCCGGGGGACGATGCGGAGCCCGTGGGGAAGGAACAGTGCACATGGGATTGCTGGACAAAGCCAAGGATCTGCTCTCGCAGAACGCCGAGAAGGTCGAGACGGCGATCAATAGAGCCGGCGACTTTGTCGACGACAAGACGCAAGGCAAGTACTCCGACACCATCCACAAGGTGCAGGCGGAGGCCAAGAAAGTGATCGACACCGGCGGCCAGCAGAGCTAGCGCACATGGCGAAACTCACCGGATCCATCGATGTACCGCTGCCGCCGGAAGAGGCCTGGAAACATGCCTCCGACCTGACCCGGTTCAAGGAGTGGCTGACCATCCACAAGGTGTGGCGCAGCAAGCTGCCCGAAGTCCTGGACAAAGGAACCGTCGTCGAGTCGTATGTCGAGGTCAAGGGCATGCCCAACCGGATCAAGTGGACGATTGTGCGTTACAAGCCGCCGGAAGGCATGACGCTCAACGGCGTAGGCGTCGGCGGAGTCAAGGTCAAGTTGATCGCCAAAGTGGCTCCGAAGGGCAGCGGCTCCGTGGTCAGCTTCGACGTGCACCTCGGCGGTCCTGCGCTGTTCGGGCCAATCGGCATGGTGGTTGCCGCCGCACTCAAGAGCGATATCCAAGAATCTTTGGAGAACTTCGTCCGGGTGTTCACCCGTCCCGATCCTGGCACGAATGGGGATCGTGTGGTCCGTCGCTGACGTCCTGGCCGAGCTATTTCGTACCACCATCGGCATCGTCCGCCGGTCCGCATCCGCGCCTGGGAAGGCAGCGAGGCCGAGCCGTAGGCCCCGCCAGCGAGGCGCGGCAATCCGGTCGAAGCCCGATGAGTTTCGGGGTCGGGTCGAGTCGATACCTGCGAAACCCAACCGACCAAGGAGGACCTCGTGCCCACACGTCACGGCGCGCCGCTGGGCGCCCCCTGCTGGATCGATCTGACCACATCCGACGTTGACCGCGCTCAAGACTTCTACGGCGCCGTCTTCGGTTGGACATTCGCGTCCGCCGGACCCGACTTCGGCGGCTACATCAACGCCGCCAAGGACGGGCGGCCGGTCGCTGGGCTGATGGCAAACAACCCCGAGTGGCAGAGCCCGGACAACTGGGCCACCTACTTCCACACCGCCGACATCAACACGACAGTCTCCGCGATCACCGCCGCTGGCGGCTCGGGTTGCCTGGAACCCATGGAGGTCCCCACCAAGGGCTACATGGCCATCGCGACGGATCCGTCGGGGGCGTTCTTCGGCCTGTGGCAGCCGCTGGAACACCATGGCTTCGAGGTGATCGGTGAGGCCGGGGCACCCGTGTGGCATCAGCTGACGACACGCGGTTACCGGGCCGCCGTCGACTTTTACCGCGAGGTGCTCGGGTGGCGCACCGAGCAGGTCGGTGACACCGACGAATTCCGCTACACCACAGCGTGGTTCGGAGAACAACAATTGCTCGGCGTGATGGATGGCGCCGGTTTCCTGGCCGAGGACGTGCCCTCCCAGTGGAACACCTTCTTCGGCGCCGACGATGTCGACAAGACACTGCAGGTGATCACCGACAACGGCGGCGCGGTGGTGCGGGACGCCGAGGACACCCCCTACGGGCGACTTGCCGCGGCGACGGACCCGACCGGGGTCGCCTTCAACCTGTCCTCGCTGCAGACGTGACGATCGCAAGCGCGGCGTAGCCGGGTGCAGCGGGTCGTCACAATCGGACAATGACGATCGCAAGCGCGGCGTAGCCGGGTGCAGCGGGTCGTCACAATCGGACAATGACGATCGCAAGCGCGGCGTAGCGGGCGCAGCGGGTCGTCACAATCGGACGCGAGCGCGCCGCGCGCCACGCCAGCCCGACGCTCGGGCCCCACGGCGGTGGTCGGTTAACCTCGCAACCATGCATCGCCGTCTGCGCCCCGGCTGGCTGGTGGCGCTTTTTGCCGTAGCCGTGTTGGCCAGCACATGGATGCCGTGGTTGACGACGAAGGTCAACGGGGGCGGCTGGGCCAACGCGATCGGTGGTACCCACGGCAGCCTCGAACTCCCGCGGGGATTCGGCGCGGGTCAGCTCATCGTCCTGCTGTCCTCGACGCTGTTGGTGGCTGGCGCGATGGTCGGTCGCGGCCTGTCGGTGCGGGCGGCTTCGATTGTCGCGCTGATCATTTCGCTGCTTGTCGGCGCGCTCGTGGTGCTTTACTACAAACGCAATGTCAACGCGCCGGTGGCGGCAGAGTACGGGCTCTACGTAGGTGCGGCCGCGGCGGTCTGTGCGGTGTTATGCGCGCTGTGGGCGGTAGCCGCCGTGGCTCTGGGCCGGGGCACCCGACGCTAGCCTGCGTTCGACGGGAACTCGTGCTGTCCTGACGCCGAACTGTCGGCGGGCTCGTTTACGCCGTAGACGAACGGCGCGAACACGACTTCGCGGCCGTCGGGGTCGCGGTAGGTGACCGCGCCAGTCGCTTCCCAGTACGGGTGCTGCTGCGCCGGTTTCAGCCCAGCCTGCTGCAGGCGCGCGATTGCATCCTGTTGCGCCTTGGTGTCCGGGAAGTAGAAACACAACTGGTCGTGATGGTCAAGTGGCACGGCATCGACCGCCTCGACGATCTCCATTGTCAGGGGCGAGCTAGGCAGCCCAAAAATTGCGCCGTTGCTGCCGAAGCTTTCGCCGAACGTCTCATAGAGCGGCAGGCCCACCAGCTCACGGTAAAACCGGACTGTCTCTTGGTAGTTCGATGAGCGACGGGCAAAACGGATGGCGCCGATCGACGCCAATTGCGCGGGCCAATAGGTCGTACGGCGCGGCTTGTCCATGGCTACAGCCCGACGGCGTCTGCGGCCGACTCCGTGTGATTCCACCTGCGCAACTCGGCGCCGGCAACCCACGCCGAATGCGTCCCGCTGGAAATGCGTTCCGGCAGAGCAAGTTTGCACACCGGACCATCGCCGACCCGGGCCGCGTCGAACAGAAGACAGTACGAGGCGTCGGCGTTCATGTCTGTGGTCAGGGTAATCAGGTACCCGTCGTCCTCGGCGCTGCTGCCGACTCGCGGGGCCATCGCTGACTCGCTGCCGTAGACACCCTCGCCCAGCGAATAGCGTTCCTCGTTGCCGGTGAGCAGATCGTGCTTGACCAGTCCGTCGAACAGGAACCAGCCGGGTTTGCCGGTGGCGGCGTAGGTGTAGCGGTACTTGTTGGTGGCGTAATCGGCATTGATGGTGCCGAATTCGGTAATAGACTCCGACAGTGACTCTTCCTTAACCGCTCCGGTGACCAGGTTGAGCCGCCAGCGGTGCAATCTGGCCTCCATCCGATCCAGAGCCAGAAAACGAAACAGTTTCTCCCACTTGCCGGTTGGGCCCGCACCGCTTGCGGCGTTTTCCAAGGGCTGGGGCTTACCTTCGAAGAAGCCGTCGAGCACGATCTCGTCGCCGTCTTCGTAGGCGTTGGTGAAGTGCAGCACGTACGTCGGGTCGGCCTCGAACCAGCGGATGTCGGTCGTGTCGCCGCGGCGCGGTATCACCGCGAAGCGCGACGGCATCTCCGGGTAGTAGCGCGGCAGGTGCACCTGGTGCTCGAGCAGTCGGGGATCCCAGAAAAGCGGGAAATCATTGAGGATGGCGTAGTTTTCGGTGAACGCCATGTCGTGCGGCAACCGCGGGCCGGGTAGTGGGATGTCGACGTAGTGGGCCAGAGCGTTGTTCTCGTCGACGACCCCGTAATGCATGTAGGGGTCTTGCTTGCTGTAGTTGAAGAACAACAGCTCACCGGTCTTGTTGTCCACCTTGGGATGTGCCGACACGCCCCAGCCGACCGGGAAGCGTCCGTTCCAGCTCTCTTTGCCCAACGTGTTAGCCGAATACGGGTCCACCCGGTACAGGTCGCCGCACTGGTAGAAGCTGGTCAGCGCGACACCGCGGTGCACGATGACATCGGTGCTGGACGCGTCTTTCATCAATCCTCTTGCGCCCCAGCCTTCCTCACGCTTGGCGAATTGAACCGGCTCGGCCAGTCCAGGCCACAACGGTTCACCCGCTTCCTTTTCCGCGAGGAAGCCGTCTGTCTGGATAAACCGGTTGCGGTAGAACGCCTTCCCGTCGCGGAAGCCCATTACGTGCAGCATGCCGTCGCCGTCGAACGGGTGATAGGTCTTGAACGCCGGGTGCAGCGGGTTCTCGGTGTTGCGCAGGTAGATGCCGTCCAGATCTTGGGGGACTTCACCTTCCACCACGGTCAGGTCGTTGGCGTCCCATTCCGTTGTCTGTGGTCGCCACGGACCGGTGCGGTAGGGGTGGTCGTCGTCCTCGGGCAGGGTCGACAGGTACTTGCCGATAACCTCAACGTCCATGATTACGGGCCCTCGTTTGTGCTGACAACAAAACTGACGGTAGTGGCGGTGCTGCCGCCGAAGTTCAGGGTGCCGAACGTCTTCGCTCCGTCGATCTGATAGTCGCCGGCCGCGCCGCTGACCTGCTTGGCCGCATCCAGCAGCATCCGCACCCCGGTCGCCCCAACCGGGTGACCGCCGCCGATCAAGCCCCCGCTGGGGTTGATCGGGAGACGGCCATCGATCTCGATTTCGCCGTTCTCGATGGCCTTCCACGATTCACCCGGCCCGGTTAGCCCGATGTGGTCGATGGCCAGGTACTCGCTCGGGGTGAAGCAGTCGTGCACCTCGAATCCGTCCACGTCGTCAAGCGTCACCTGCGCACGTCGCAGCGCGTCCAGCACCGCGGCCCGCACATGCGGCAGCACGTAGGGGTCGTCAGCGGATCGATCCAGCTTCTGTTGCAGTCCCAGCCCGACGGTGCGATGCCCCCAGCCGTCGATGCGGCCCACCGGTCGCACCTCGGGATGGTCCCGCAGGTAGGCGTCGTTGACCAGGACCACGCCCGCGCCGCCGTCGGTCATCTGACTGCAGTCCAGCCGCCGCAACCGGCCCTCGGTGATCGGGTTGGTCGCGTCGTCATCGGTGATGGGATCCGGCACGGTCCAGCCCCGCGTCTGGGCGTTCGGGTTGCGGCGTGCGTTCGAGTAGTTCAGCTGGGCAATGGCCCGCAGGTGGGTGTCGTCCAGGCCGTAGCGGCGGTCATACTCGTCGGCGACTTGCGCGAACATCGACGGCCAGGGATAGCGCGCGTCAGCTCCCTCGTGTCCGGTCCAGGCGGCGGCGCCGAGATATTGGGCGGCGGTGTCGCCCGGCACGGTTTTCTCCAGCTCGAGGCCGACCACGAGGGCGCTGTCATACGCGCCGGACCGCAGGTCGGCCATCGCCGCCAGCGCGGCCACGCTGCCCGACGCGCACGCGGCCTCGTGCCGCGAGGCCGGGGTATCCCACAGGTCGCTGCACACGGTGGCCGGCATTGCACCCAGGTGGCCTTGTGTGGCAAACATCTCACCGAACGCGTTCCCGACATGGACGACGCCGATGTCAGCCGCCTCCAGCCGGGCCGCTGCCAAAGTGGCGCCCACCACCTCCGCGGTCAACGCCGCGAAGTCGCACTTCTCTCGGGTGAGGTTGCGGGCAAAGTCGCTCTGGTAGCCGCCAAGAATCCACACGCCAGCAGGTGAGCCATCCATACGCGGCACGGTACTCCCAGGTGGGCAAGCACTTTGCCGCATATGCTGCGAGCCGCCAGATCAGCCCGAGATAAAGCGGTCCCGTCGGCTCTCGGGCTGAACCGACGGGACCTGGGTGGGCATATAGGCCGGCCGATACGCCCACCTCCGTCCTCGCATTGCCATCCGGGGCAATTGACAAACATGTGACAGACACCGTTCTTGACAGCGTCGCGTCGGTTGTCGCGAAGTCGACGCCGAATTGTGCAAACACAACGAGTTTCGAGTGCGCTGTTTGTTGACAAGTCGCGTGACATGGTGGCCTGTCGTCCCGCTGCCGAAAAGGGTCCGTCCCGATGGGGCGTCGGGCCTGCGGGCTCGTCAGTAGTGGGTAAGCGCCGTCATGTCCGGAGCAAGCACGTCGGTGAGTGCCGACCAAGGCACGGTAATCACTGGCAGCCCATGAGCGAACTGACAGTCGGCGACACGGAGCTCAATGCCGGCCCTCGTAGGTATCCAGACGGCGGAGTTCTCGGCGATCGGCCGTTTTCCTGGTTCGTCACCCAGCGTGCTCGACGCCGAGGCCCAGGGCGAGTGTCAGTTCCAGCACGGTCCGGGGGTCGACAAGGCGGTCCCCGTACAGCTCGCGCAGCTGGCTCATCCGGTAGCGCACCGTCTGGGCGTGGATGAAGAGATCAGCGGCGACCGCGTCGCGCCTGCCTTGGTGCAGCAGCCACGATCGCAGGGTCTCGGCCAGCTTGTCGGCGCTGTTCGGTGACAGCCCCGAGAGCGGTGCCAGTGCACGCGCACGGAGGTCGCCGAGGGCCTCGAGATCGGCGCCGAGTACGAGTTCGACCAGATGGTCATCGGTATCAATCGCACCGGAGTCGTCGGAATTATTGGCGCTCAGGAGTTTCCGTGCCTGTAGCGCACGATAATAGGATGACTGCACGTGCAACCACCGTCGGGCCGGCCCTACCAGCGCCTTTCGTGCACCAAGTGCCGACAGTAGTTGGCTCCGTGCGGTGCCCGCCATGTCGGGCACCAGCAAGACCGCGACGGCGTCCGACGCATCGACCCCGGGCAGATCCTCGGAAAGCTGGAGCGTCGACTGGCCGAATTGCGCTGCTAAAGAGCGTGTCTGGGTCAGTGGCACCAGTACCGCGGTAAGCGTGTTCGGTGATTGCCAACCCGCCCGTTCGGCACTGGCGAGCAAGGTCGCCGCGGGCTCACCAGCCAGCAGATCCTGGGTCAGCCGGTCAAGATAACGCTGCCGGACCCGTCCCGTGGTGGCCAGTTCGTCGGCGTGGCCGGACACGCTGGACGCCGACAGCTCGTCGATGAACGCGAACACCAACTCGGCGAACCGGGCGATCGTGGCGGCCGGCAGTCCGGCCGACACGGCAGTCGCCGACAGTTCCCGCCAGGCCACCTGCGCGCCCACCCGGTAAGCCGACAGCAGCGCGGCGATCGAGCGTCCCTGGCGCGCTTCACCGCGACCGAGTTCGTAGGCGCCGTCCAACGCCGGCAACAGCGATGTACCGGGGTCGGCGTCCTCGCCGCGCGTGGCTATCCGCAGGAACGCGCCAAGCGACATCTGAACCGCGTTCTCGATGGTCTGACCCATTTGCCCGCTGAACGCGTCAACGTAGCTCGGCACCTCGACGGTGATCGCGGTCACTGTTCGCTCTGCCATGGCCGGCAATATCGCCTCCAACGCCCTGACCACGGGTTCGTCAAGCTGCAACCCGGTCAAGCGAAGCGACGGCTCTGACAATTTCATCCTCTACGAACAATTTAATGGCGAATTTTCACGCAGATCAGTCAAGACTTTACCTTCACGGACAACGACTATGGAGTCATGACCACACTGGCATCCCGACCCACCGTCGTCGGCGCGTTCCGTGAGCGTGTACTTAAGTTTGCCGAGCGGGTCACCACACCGTTGGTTCCGAGCGATTATCTGGACGTCATCGACCCGCTGCGCTCCGGTACCGACCTGCGCGGCCGGATCGTCGCGATCCACCCCGAGACCCGCGATGCCGCCACTTTGGTGATCAAACCGGGGCGCGGCTGGCACCCACACACGCCCGGCCAACACGTGCGCATCGGCGTGGACGTGGACGGGGTGCGCCAGTGGCGTGCCTACTCCCTGACCTCGAAAACCCAACGGCGCGACGGGTGCTTCGCGATCACCGTGAAAGCCATCCCGGACGGGGTGGTCAGCAACCATCTGGTCCGACGGGCCACCGTCGGGACCGTGGTCCAGCTCAGTCAGGCCACCGGCGAATTCATCCTCGGCCACCAGCCGCCGGCCAAGTTGCTGTTCCTGACCGCAGGCAGCGGCATCACTCCGGTAATGGGGATGT
>JAVROZ010000199.1:0-4172 GCA_032162485.1 Mycobacterium sp. | reverse complement strand
AACGGTAGCTCCGCGCCGATCGACGGGGCGATTCCACCGCCGTTGGCCATGTTGATGCCGTTTGACGTGCTCATGTCGATCCCGCAGCCGATCTCGTAACCCACCTCCAGGACGCCGTGCGCCGGTTCAGGCCCGGTCAGGGAAGCACCGAAGACTCCGCTGGAGAGGTATTCGCGAGACGACACCGCGGTGGTCAGCGGCGCGACGGGAACTTGCCTCTCGTCTTTTGCGCCCAGCGCCAGGGTCCAGCCGTCCGGGGTGCTCAGCCTGGCCGGTGTGCCGGGGGGCAAAGTGTCGGCCGGTGGCACCGTCCCGGGAGGGGGTTCCGCGTCGGGTTGCGCACCTGCCGAAGGCACGGCCATCGAGACGGTGAGGCACACAGCGAGAACCGCAGCACGGCGAACGACCGCGGAGATCGGCTTCACGGCCTACACGGTAGGTACGGCCAGCGCCGATTGCGCCTTTGCTGGTTGCCCAATTCAGAGATGTTGCGCGTTTGTAGCTGGTTTGCGACTCGAGCGAGGCAAGCTGGTGACGGCCGTAGCTTCGATGGCCAGACCGCGCAAGTGCGCACCTCGGGAGTAAGGTTCGGCGTTAGCCAGCGATTCGTGGCAACGGCAGAGAGGGCACCAATGATCCCGCAAAGGTTCGCTCGGGCAATGGTGGCCGGTCTGATCGCGGCGACGGCTCTGCTGGGCAACGCCAGCGTCGCTCGCGCAGATCCCGAAGATGCGTCGCCGCCGATCATCGACGATCTGCTTGTCCTTATCCCGTCACTGACGCAGGATCCACGCGCGCTGGATACGCCCAACAACTTCGGCGTACCACGCGACTGGACCGGCAGCGGAATGTTCTGTCAGAATCGAAATGCCAAGTGCCAGAAGATGGGATTTTGAGCTGGGTCCGCCGAGGCACACGCCGCGAAAATTGTTTGGCATCAAGGCAATTCGTGGTTCCGCTCAGCCTATGAGCTATCACGTCCTGATCGGAAGGAACAATTGCGATGTCAACCTGGCTCATCACCGGTTGCTCGACCGGACTCGGTCGCGCCCTCGCTGAGGCTGTCATCAGTGCCGGCCACAATGCCGTGGTCACCGCCCGCGACGCCAGCAAGGTGACCGACCTTGCCGAGGCCACTCCCGACCGGGTGCTCGCCCTCGCCCTCGACGTCACCGAGCCCGAGCAGGTCACCTCGGCAGTCCAACAGGCACAAGAGCGGTTCGATGGCATTGATGTTCTGGTCAACAACGCCGGCTACGGCTACCGCGCCGCCATCGAAGAGGGCGACGACGCCGACGTGCGGGCGTTATTCGAGACACACTTCTTCGGCACCGTGGCGATGATCAAGGCTGTGCTGCCCGGCATGCGGGATCGCGAATCCGGTGCCATTGTGAACATTTCGTCAATCGGCGTGCAACTGACCCCGGTGGGATCGGGTTACTATTCCGCGGCAAAAGCCGCGATCGAAGGAATGAGCGGGGCGCTGCACGGCGAGCTGGCGCCGCTGGGCATTTCGGTCACCGTCGTCGAACCCGGCGCTTTCCGCACCGACTTTGCGGGACGCTCGCTCAGGCAGTCGGCCACCGCGATCGACGATTACGCGGACACGGCCGGACGGCGGCGCAAAGAGAACGACACCATGCACGGCAGCCAGGCCGGCGACCCGGTCAAGGCGGCCGCGGCAATCATCGCCGCGGTCGAGGCAAACGAGCCCCCGGCCTTCCTGCTGCTGGGTCAGGACGCCCTTTTCTCCTATCGATTCATTGCCGAGCGGCGCGCAAAGGAAATCACGAAATGGGAAGAGCTCACCGCCGATACAAGTTTCGACGCCCGACCGGAGCAGTGATTGATCGCCCGATGCCCCGGACGACATGATCGTCAGTTATCTCGCCGAGCCCACGAGACGAGCGGCGCTGCTGGGGTGAGGGCCACGTCCGACACGGCGCAAATCGTGGGATACGTGTCTTATGCGCTACTCACGACAACCGCAGTCCGGCCTCTAACGTCGTTGCCATGCAATCACTTCCAAACCTCGTGGACTCAGCGGTAGGCCGCGCGGCGATCCAGTTGGCCAGATCCACCGAGTCGACATCGGTGTTCAATCACAGCGTGCGCAGCTACCTGTTCGGTGAGCTGCTCGCCGCCCACGACGGCATGCGCCCGCACACTGACTACGACAGCGAGACTTTGTTTCTGGGCTGCGTACTGCACGATGTCGGCGTCGGCACCGCCGCTGCCGGCAAAGCGCGCTTCGAAATCGAAGGCGCTGACCTCGCGGCCAGCCTACTGACCGAACACGGCTGTGATCGTGCGGTGGTAGATGCGGTGTGGGAGGCCATTGCGCTGCACAGTTCGTTCCAGATTGCCCAGCGCCGGGGACCGATCTGCTACCTGGTCAACGGCGGCGTGGCAATCGACTTCGGCCGCAACGCCGAGTTCGTCGACGAGCAGGCGGCCTCGGCGATCCACGAACTGTACCCACGGCTTTCGATGGCGGCGTCGTTGGTGGACGCGATCGCCGAACACGCGCAGCGCAGCCCAGAGGCAGCGCTGCCCTACACGATGGCCGGCGAGGTCCTGCGTGAGCGGCGCGAAGCCGGAATCACCTTGCTGGAACAGACTGTCGCGCTCGGCCGCTGGGGCGACTGATTCTCGCCTGGCCGAACGAGGCCGGTCACTCGGGCTCGAGCTGCCCGGCGTGGGGCCCGGCGTTGGGGCATCCGCCGGCACGTGTGTCTCCTGCAGGCAAGCGCCCACCAACCCACGCGGGCCCGCATCGTGCCCGCCGCAGGGGCGATGCCTTCGGTATTCACCGGGGTCGTGAACCTGCTCGCTCGATGAACCTCGATGGACCTCGCTGGACCTCGATGGACCTCGATGGCCTATATCTCGTCGCGGGCGGCGCCGCGGGTGCATGGGTCCTGACAGGCGTGGTTGATGGCGGGCAGCACTTGGCGGGCGACGTCGGCGCCGGTCCGGATGGTCGCCGCCGCAATGATTCCGCCGATCACGCAAAGGCCCGCGCTGATCAGCATCGCGACGGAGAACCCGGGACCAAGCGGCTGCCCCGGCCCGGCGCAGATACCGGCGGCTATCGGCAACACGGCCACGGCCAGCAGCCCGGCGACGCGTGCAAGGGCGTTGTTGATGCCTGAAGCGGTGCCGGCATGGGTGTCGGGTGCCGAGGACAGGACGGCCGAGGTCAGCGGCGCCACGGTGATAGCCAGCCCCAGTCCGAACACGACCACGGCGGGCAGGACCGCCCCCAGGTAGGTCGCCCCGGGCACCACTCGGGCCATCAACGCCAAGCCCACCGCGGCGATCAGCGGGCCCGTCGTCATGGGCAGACGCGGTCCGGTGCGCTGCGCGAGCGCGCCGGCCCACGGGGAGCCGAAGAGCATGATGACCGTGGTAGGCAACAACGCCACACCGGCCGCCAGTCCCGAGTACTGCAGGCTCTGTTGCAGCTGCAGGACCAGCAGGAAGAACGCGCCGCCGATCGCCGTGTACACGGCCAGGGTCATCAGGTTGGCGCCGCTGAACTGGCGGGACGCGAAGAGCTCCAGCGGCACCAGCGGTGAGCGGGCCCGCCGCTCGATCATCGGGAAGGCGATCAGGGCCGCGGCGCCAAGGACGGCGGCGGTCACGATCACGGACGTCCACCCGCGAGCGGGCGCCTCGATCAGCGCGTAGCTCACCCCGGCGAGACCGACGATGACTGCGGCGGTCCCGACGATGTCGGAGCCGCGGGAGGCGGCGGGATTGCGGGATTCGGGGACGTGGCGGGCCACGATCCA
Source organism: Mycobacterium sp. (assembly GCA_032162485.1). Classification (GTDB taxonomy): domain Bacteria; phylum Actinomycetota; class Actinomycetes; order Mycobacteriales; family Mycobacteriaceae; genus Mycobacterium. Next base: position 375 of record JAVROZ010000199.1, on the reverse strand, counting down.
CGCCACCGCCACAGCGAGCGGAACATTCAAGTAGAACACCCACCGCCAAGACGCCGAGTCGACCAGCCACCCGCCGATGAACGGGCCGAGCGCGGTTGTCACCCCCGACATGCCCGCCCAGATACCGACCGCGCGACCCCGGTCAGCTTCGACGATGCCCGCGTCGATCAGGGCCAGGCTGCCAGGCACCAGCGCCGCCGCACCGATACCCTGCGCCAGCCGCGCTGCGATCAGCCAGCCAACGCTCGGGGCGATCCCGCAGGCGAGAGACGCCGCGGTGAAAATGATCAACCCGACGACGAAGATCCGACGGCGGCCGTAACGGTCACCGGCGACTCCGCCGTTGAGCAGCAATGCGCTCAGGGTCAGCAGGTA
>JAVROZ010000198.1:0-2576 GCA_032162485.1 Mycobacterium sp. | reverse complement strand
TACCCTGACTGGCGGTATAGAGGACAGACCTCGGGCGAGGGCCAGAGGTCTTGTCGTTGTCGAAAATGGCCGGATCTTCGAGCCGCGTATGTGGCACCCCGGTCAGGCGCAGGCTGAAACTGCAATTCTCCAACCGCCAAACCGGAGCCCGGGAGCTCGACCCGGCTGATCCGCTTAAGGAATGGCCTCGATCAGGTACAGACCCTGTAAGCGAATAGAGGCGAAGCGGAGTGGGTAGCAGATCAGCACCGAGCCGCGTGGTCGGGTTGTCGTCGCCCTGAAGCGTTCGGGCACCACCTGGCGGGGATTCGCGGGCGTGATTCCCGTCGCCGGCCCCGATTCCAGCATCGCTAAGCCGGTCGTGAAGGACAGGTTTAAATCCGGTACCGCGGGTAATGGATGCTTCAGGCGCCGTGAGAGCGCGCCGTCAGTTAAACACCGAGGGGTCGCCACACCGATGGACAGTCATTCCGCCACGTCAGTGGAAGTCGCAAGCCCGCCGCACGAGGAGCTGCGCCGCGGCGAACGTCCGATCTCACCCGACGACGACCCGTTCTACCGAGCGCCACAAGGCTACGAGTACGCGGAACCGGGCGCGGTGTTGCGATCACGCGACGTGGAGATCGGATTTCTCGGCCTCGTCGGCCAACGAGTGAAAGCCACTCAGCTGCTGTACCGCACTACCAACCTGCACGAAGAACCGGAAGTCGCTGTGACGACGGTGTTCGTCCCGGCGCAGCGAAAGTCAGACGTCGCTTATCCGGTCCTCTCGTATCAATGCGCGATCGACGCGGTGGCGTCGCGCTGTTTCCCCTCGTTCGCCATGCGCAACGGCGCGGGACCGGTCGGTGGGTTCGTCCAAGCCGAGTACTTGTTGGTGACCGCCGCGCTGGCCGAAGGCTGGGCGGTTTGCGTACCAGACCACGAAGGCTGCCACGGCATGTGGGGCGCGCCAGTCGAGCCGGGCTACCGGATTCTGGACGGACTGCGGGCCGCGATGCGGTGCGAGCGCCTGGAATTGTCACCCTCTGCACCGGTGGGCCTGTGGGGATATTCAGGGGGAGGCTTGGCGTCAGCGTGGGCGGCCGAACTGTGCGAGCGATACGCGCCGGAGCTCAATATCGTCGGCGCCGTTCTGGGCTCGCCAGTAGGCGATCCGGGGAGTGTGGCGCGCCGCCTCAACGGTAACTTCTTCGCCGGTCTCGCCGCGCTGATGATCTCCGCATTAACCGAAGTCTTCCCCGGCGCGCAGAAAGTCGTCGAAGAGCACGCAACTGCCGAGGGCAAGGCGTTGCTCGACAAGTTACAAACAATGACGACCGTCCAGGCAGTATGGCAATTCCGCAACCTCGACATTGGGTCCTACGTCGACATGACGGCCGACGAGCTTTGGGACCTACCCGAAGTGCGTCACATCTTCGACGAGACCAAGCTCGGCAAGTCCAAGCCCACGTCTCATGTGCTAATCATCCAGGCGGTGCACGACGGGATTATCAGCGTCGATGACGTCGACGCATTGGTGGCCGAGTACGAACGCATCGGTGCTGCGGTCACCTATCACCGCGACCGCTTCTGTGGTCATCTGCTGTTGCATCCACTGTCGGCGCCTATGACGCTGAGGTGGCTGCGCGATCGATTTACCGATCGGCCGGTCAACGAACACAAAACTCGCACAGTATGGCCGACGTTGTTCAACCCGTCGACGTACTTGGGAATGGCCAAGTTAGGAGTCATCACGGCCAAGGTCATCCTCGGGCGCTCCATCGAACGCCAACCGCTGTCGACGACGGATGCTCGTTAGCTACCCGGCCCGGTTCCTCTCAGACAGGCGGGTCCGCGGAGGCTTCCAAGCCGAATACGCGGGTCGACTACCTTCATCAGCTCCGCTATTTAAGTAGGCCATGCCGCACGTCGTCGCTGCGCCGTGCGGTGTCGGGGCGGGCGCGCTCTCGGCTATGGAAGCCCGGGCAACCCGTCCAGGCCGATGAGCTGCCCGCCGGTACCGCCGGCGCCGGCCTTGCCCGGGGTCGTGCCGGTCCCGCCGTTGCCGCCATCACCACCATTGCCGACCTGCCCGGCGTCTCCGCCCTTTCCACCGTTGCCGCCGAAGCCGCCCGCGGCGACGCTGATGCCGCCGTCACCACCGTGACCGCCGTTGCCGATCACTCCAGCCGTGCCGCCGGCCCCACCATTCCCGCCAATGACGTTGGCGGTGCCGCCGGCACCGCCGGCCCCACCATCGCCGAAGAGCACGCCCGCCTTGCCACCGGCCCCGCCATCCCCGCCAACCGCGGCGTTAGAAGCGGCGCCGCCACCGCCGCCGGAGCCGCCGGCACCGAAGAGCATCCCGGCCTGGCCGCCGGCCCCACCCTTCCCACCGACGGCGCTGGCGGTGCCGCCTGACCCGCCAGTACCGCCGGCGCCGGCGAACATGCCGGCCGCGCCGCCGGCCCCACCCTCCCCGGCTATTGCGCCGCCACCGCCACCGGCACCGCCCGCGCCACCATCGCCGAAGAGAAATCCAGCCGTGCCGCCGGCCCCGCCCTTCCCGTTAATTGCGCCGCCACCACCGCCGG
>JAVROZ010000197.1:0-6689 GCA_032162485.1 Mycobacterium sp. | reverse complement strand
CGAAGGGCGGCCTTGCGCCGCCAGACAGCGGAATGACCTCGAAGCCCAGGCTTTCGCGGTATTCGATGAAACGCCGGTACAGCGACTCGGGCTTGAGCCGCTCCGCGACGGTGGCGAAGGTGCCGTGTGTCTGGGCCAGCCACAGCCCGTTCATATCCCAGTTGCCGCTGTGCGGCAATGCACATATGACGCCGCGCCCCTCGGCCAACGCACCATCCAGATTGTCTTGGCCCTGGGTCCCGGCGTCGAGCCGGCGGGTCAGCTCGCGGTGATCCATGGTCGGGAGCCGGAACGCCTCGCGCCAATATCGCGCATAGGAGGCCAGCGAGGCGCGCATCAGCGAGTCAGGCACCGCCTTGGGGGCGACCCCGATGACGCGGGCCAGGTTTTTGCGCAGTTGCTCCGGGCCGCCGCGGCGGGCCGCATAGCGGGCTCCGGCGCCGAATGCGCTGCGAGCGGCGAACTCCGGCATGGCCCGCACTGCCATCCAGCCCGCCGCATAGGTCCAGTCGGTCGCGGCGCCGGTCATGAGTTCGCGGGGGCGGCGGCCCGGCATTTTCGTCTTTACAGCAGGTGGTATCACGGCTCACTCTTTCCCTGCAGCGGAATGCGATCGATGGCGCCGGGCGAGGTCCGCACCGCGTAAACCCGTTGTCCCACAGTGATCACGCTGGTCACCGCAAGTATCCACATGCCGATGGGCAACGCCGGCGGCCAGGGGATGAACGGAAAATCCGACACCCCGGCCGCGCCCAGCGCCAGAATCAGTCGTTCCGGCCGTTCGATCATGCCGCCGTCACCGCGCAGCCCACTGGCTTCGGCGCGAGCCTTGATGTACGAAATCACCTGCGAAGTCACCAAACAGATCAAGGTCGCCACCACCAGCGGCATGTTGCGCATGTGGAACGCGATCCACCACAGCAGCCCACAGAACACCGCGCCGTCGCTGATGCGGTCGCAGGTGGCGTCCAGCACCGCACCGAATTTGGTGCCGCCGCCGCGTTCCCGGGCCATCGCCCCGTCGAGCATGTCGGCCAAGGTGAAGAACCAGATGACGCATCCGCCGTAGAACAGCTGGCCCATCGGATATAGCGTCAGGGCGCCGGCCACCGACGCGGCGGTGCCGATGACGGTGACGACGTCCGGGGTCAGGCCGATCCGCAGTGCGCCCCGGGCCACCGGGTCGGTCGCCCGCGCGAAGAACGCCCGGGTCAAGAATGGCAATTTGCTCATGAGTGCTTCATCCCTGCTTCGCCCACTCCTCGGCCAGCAGCCGACGGGTTTCGCGCAGCAGCTGCGGGATCACCTTGGATCCGCCGACGATGGTGATGAAGTTCGCGTCGCCACCCCAGCGGGGTACGACGTGCACGTGCAGGTGCTCGGCCAGCGAGCCGCCCGCCGACGTTCCCAGGTTGATGCCGACGTTGAAGCCGTGTGGGCGGGACACGTTCTTGATCACCCGAATGGCCTTCTGGGTGAACGCCATCACCTCGGCGCTCTCCGGCTCATTGAGGTCCTCCAGCTCCGACACCCGTCGGTAGGGCACCACCATGAGGTGACCCGGGTTGTAGGGGTACAGGTTGAGGACGGCGTAGACAAGTTCGCCGCGGGCTACCACCAATCCGTCTTCGTCGGGCATCAGCGGGATGTCGGTAAACGGCTCCGCAGGACTGGCATCATCGCGCTTGCCGGGCGCTTCGGCGAGGTAGTTCATCCGGTAGGGGGTCCACAACCGCTGCAAGTGGTCACGCTCGCCGACACCACGGTCGAAGATGGTGTCGTCATCGGCGCCGGCACGCCGCTGGTCGTCGCTCACAAGTCACCCACTATGGCCGTCCGGGAAGGCTGCCTTCACCAGTTCGGCTGTGGGAGCGGAGTTCTGGTGACTGGCTATCCAGTCCACGATGGTCGCCACCGCGGTGTCGCGATCTATCCCGTTGAGTTGGGTGCGGTCGCCGAACCGGAAGCTCACCGCACCCGATTGCACGTCGCGGTCGCCGGCCAGCAGCATGAACGGCACCTTCAGGTTGGTGTGGTGCACGATCTTCTTGGCCATCCGGTCGTCACTGCTGTCTACCTGGACCCGTACCCCACGTGATTTGAGTTGCGCGACAACGTCTTCCAGGTAGGCGATATGCTCATCGGCAACCGGGATGCCAACCACCTGAACCGGCGCCAGCCAGGCCGGGAACGCACCGGCATAGTGCTCGGTGAGGACGCCGAAGAACCGCTCGATGGACCCGAACAGCGCACGATGAATGAGCACCGGCCGCTGCCGCGAACCGTCGCTCGCGGTGTATTCGAGGTCGAACCGATCCGGCATGGTGAAGTCCAGTTGAATGGTCGACATCTGCCAGTTGCGGCCCAGCGCATCCTTGACCTGCACCGAGATTTTCGGGCCATAGAACGCCGCGCCACCAGGATCGGGAACCAGCTCCAGCCCCGAAGCCTCGCCGACCTCTTGTAGGACCGCGGTGGCCTCCTCCCACACCTCGTCGGAGCCCACGTACTTGTCCGGGTCCTTGGTCGACAGCTCCAGGTAGAAGTCGTCGAGCCCGTAGTCGGCCAGCAGGTCGAGAACGAAACCCAGCAACGAGGTCAGCTCGCTGCGCATCTGTTCGCGCGTGCAGTAGATGTGTGCGTCGTCCTGGGTCATGCCGCGTACCCGGGTCAATCCGTGCACCACGCCGGACTTCTCATAGCGGTAGACGCTGCCGAACTCGAAGAGCCGCAACGGAAGTTCGCGGTACGAGCGGCCGCGGGCCCGGTAGATCAGATGGTGCATCGGGCAGTTCATCGGCTTGAGGTAGTAGTCCTGCCCTGGCTTGCGTACCGTGCCGTCCGCGTTGTACTCGGCGTCCAAGTGCATCGGCGGATACATTCCGTCGGCGTACCACTCCAGGTGCCCGGAGGTGATGTAGAGCTGTTCTTTGGTGATGTGCGGGGTGTTGACGAACTCGTAGCCCGCCTCAACGTGCTTACGCCGCGAGTACTCCTCCAGTTCCCGGCGCACGATGCCCCCGTTGGGATGGAAAACCGCAAGGCCGGAACCGATTTCGTCGGGAAAGCTGAACAGGTCCAGTTCCACGCCCAACTTGCGGTGGTCGCGGCGCTGGGCCTCTTCGATCAGCTCGAGGTGGTGGTCCAACGCCTCCTGCGACTCCCACGCGGTGCCGTAGATTCGTTGCAGGCTGGCGTTTTTCTGGTCGCCCCGCCAGTAGGCCGCCGAGCTCCGGGTCAGTTTGAACGCCGGAATGTGCTTCGTGGTGGGGATATGCGGCCCGCGACACAGGTCGCCCCAAACCCGTTCGCGGGTGCGGGGATTGAGATTGTCGTAGGCGGTGAGCTCGTCTCCGCCGACCTCCATCACGTCCGGGTCGCCGGACTTGTCGTCGACGAGTTCGAGCTTGAACGGCTCGTTGGCCAATTCTTTCCGCGCCTCGTCCTTGGATTCGTACACCCGCCGGTCGAACAGCTGTCCTTCTTTAACGATCTGACGCATCCGCTTCTCCAGCGCCGCGAGGTTTTCGGGGGTGAACGGTTCGATGACGTCGAAGTCGTAGTAGAAGCCGTCGACGATGGGTGGGCCGATGCCGAGCTTGGCTTGCGGGAACAGATCCTGCACGGCCTGCGCGAGCACGTGGGCCGCCGAATGCCGGATGACACTGCGACCGTCGTCGGTGTTGGCCGCCACCGGCATGACCTCGGCGTCGGCGTTGGGTACCCAGCTCAGGTCGCGCAGCTTCCCGTCGGCGTCGCGGACCACCACGATCGAGTCAGGCGATCCGCGCCTCGGCAATCCCGCCTCTCCTACCGCAGCCGCGGCGGTAGTCCCGGCGGGCACCCGGATCGGGACGGGCTGTGCGGGGGCGCTCATCGGGGTGGTCTCCAATACTCAAGGGTCGGCCTGGCGAGTCGTAACGGATCGCGACCATGCTATCGGGGCGGCGACTCAGGGCTGCCCCGGCTTGAGCCGCACGAACAACGCGTCGGCTTCAGTCAGCAGGGTGTCGCCATCGCACAACCGGCCGGACACGAACATCTTGCGTCCGTCCACGTTGTCGATCCCCGCCTCGAACTGCAACTCTTTTTCAATCGGCACGATGTTGCGGTAGTCGATCTTGAGGTAGGCGGTGCGCTGCCGACGGCTGCCCGTGAGCACCGAGGCGGTCAGCCCGAGAACCGTGTCGAACAGCATGCCCAGCGAACCGCCGTGCACGGCGCCGTTGCGCCCGAGGTGAAATCGGCCGAACCGGGCCCAACCTTCGATCCGGCCGTCCTCGGTCTTATGGGCGTCCATCGGAATGGTCAGGAGGTTGCCGCGGACCGGCAGGTCCATCCGGCGCCCCGACGGAGAATGCCATTCGTCGGCGTCGTACGGGGCCAGCAGTGCCGACAGCTCCTCCAGTCGATCGGCGGCATCGCTGATCACCGCGTCGGGCGCGTCCACGGCGCGCGCATGATCCTGCAGCTTGCGCACGGCATCGACGAACCGCCCGTAATCCGGGCCGCCCTTTTTGGTCGGCTCGGGCGGGTTGAATCCTCCGCCGGGATGCTGCTGATGCTCGGCTGCCACCAGGACACCGTATTAAACGACCGGTTCAGCGGCGCGGGCTAACCCTCTTGCGCAGCGCCGGCTGCCGACAGCGACTCGAATTCTTCGTCGGTGAGACTGATTCCGGCGGCGGCAACGTTCTCCTCCAGATGCGCCACCTTGGAGGTGCCCGGAATCGGCAACACCACCGGCGAGCGCTTCAACAGCCAGGCCAGCGCCAGTTGCGACGGTGTTGCCCCATGGGCGTCCGCGATCTTCTGCAGCGGCCCGCCCGGCGCGGCAAGTGGCCCGGACGCCAGCGGGAACCACGGAATGAAACCGATGCCTTGAGTGGTCGCGGCATCCAGCAGCGGCTCGGCGGTACGAGTGGTCAAGTTGTACATGTTCTGCACCGACACGATCGGCGCGATCTTGCGTGCAGCCTCGAGTTGGTCGACGTTTATCTCGGACAGACCGATGTGCCGGATCTTTCCTTCGCCCTGCAGTTTGACCAACTCACCGAGTTGGTCGGCCAGCGGGAAATTCCCGTCGATGCGGTGCAACTGATACAGGTCGATGGTGTCGACGCCTAGGCGCCGCAGGCTCATCTCGCATTCCTGGCGCAGATAACTCGGATTACCCAGCGGAATCCAGACATCCGGACCAGTGCGCAACAGACCGGCCTTCGTGGCGATCACCAGACCCTCATACGGGTGCAGCGCCTCGTGGATGATCTCCTCGCACACGTACGGACCGTACGAATCCGCGGTGTCGATGAAGTTCACCCCGAGATCGACCGCGCGCCGCAGCACGCGTACGCATTCGTCGCGGTCGGCGGGCGGGCCCCAGACGCCTTTCCCAGTCAGGCGCATGGCACCGTAGCCGAGCCGGTTGATGGTGAGGTCACCGCCGAGTGCGAACGTTCCGGAATCTTGTGCAGTCACGTGTGAAACGGTACTCGTGGCAAGCTGGCCAGGTGGACTTGCACGCACTTGCCGACCTTCAGCTGACCTATCAGGAAGTGGGCGCAACAGCCGCCGACCGACTGCCCCCGGGGTACGGCCACATGAGCGCATCCGCCCAGATCGGCAGCGGCCGGGACCGTTTCGAACAGGCCGCCGACGCCGTCATGCACTGGGGCATGCAGCGCGGCGCCGGCCTGCGGGTACAGGCCAGTTCCGACACGGTGTCGACCTCGACGGTGGTGGTCGTCAAGATGCTGGGCGTGCTGCGCGCGCCGTGCCGGGTGGTGTACGTCATCGACGAGCCCGACGTGCGCGGCTTCGCTTATGGCACCCTGCCCGGACATCCGGAGTCGGGTGAGGAGCGCTTCGCCGTCCGATACGACCCGAACACCTCCGCGGTGTATGCGGAGGTGTCGGCGTTCTCGCGCGCCGCGACCTGGTGGAGCAAACTCGGCGGACCGTTCGTGGCGGTGGCCCAGCGGGTGATCGCTAAGCGGTATCTGCGCGGGATCTGACCCCGCGCTAGGACCCCCAACGCGCCAGCAGGCTGCTTGCGCCCGAACACATCGCTTCAATGACCTCACCCGCGGCGGCGTCGTCGCGGATCATCCCGACACTCTGGCCCGCGTCGACGGGAGCGACCCGCGCGTCGTCCGCGGCGACCGCGGCGGCGAACCCGTCGCGCGCGACCGGGTCGTCGACCAGGGCCTCCTCCCGACCCGTCCATTGCGTGACGAACTCATTGGTCAGCACCCGTGAGGGGAACCGTTCCGGCCACGGCAGGCCGGCCGCGAGGTCGAAGATCCGGGTGATCCGGGTGTCGGTTTCGGACGCGTCGATCAAGGCCTGACGGCTGGCTTTCCCGGTCAGCGCCTCCGGACATGCGGCGAGCCGGGTGCCTAGCCACGCTCCACTGGCACCGGCGGCCAGCACCGCGGCCAGGCTTCGCGACGACGCGATGCCGCCGCCGGCCAGCACCGGCACAGATACGGCGTCCAACACCGCATCAAGCAACGGCAGCGTGGCGAGTCGCACCTCCCCGTGGCCGCCGCCTTCCGCCCCACGCGCCACCAGGATGTCGACCCCGGCATCGGCGGCACGTCGCGCCCCAACAGCGTCGTAAATTTGTGTGGCGGTAGCGATTCCGGCATCGTGAGCCTCGGCGACCCACGACAGGTCAGCACCGAAAC
>JAVROZ010000196.1:0-3029 GCA_032162485.1 Mycobacterium sp. | reverse complement strand
GCGGCAGACCCAGGCACCGCGGACCGCCCGTCGCCGCGACCTTGGGCAGGTTCGTCGGATATCGATAACGTTCGGCGCCCCAGGTGAGACTCGCCGTTATGTTGATGCTCGGTTCCGACAAGGGCGGGTTGTGCGCTACCCGTATGAGCCCGGCAAGGCCGCAGGTGAGCGCCTCGTGGTACTCATTGGTCAGATCGGTGGTTGGCACCAGCAGGTGCAATACATTCGTCAGCGGTTTGCGGTTCGTCGACAAGACGTCGTTGCCGATGTCGGCTAGGCCGATCGCGCTGATCAGCAATGCATCCAGGTTGTGCTGCTCGTCGACCAGCGTCTTGCTGATCCGGTTGGTGTTAACCACGGTCCTCAATAGGTCCGGCGCCGCATCGGCGTAGGCGTTGGACACCGCCGGTAAGACCGCGAGGTCATGATTCAACGCGGGAAGGCTCGGCTCCAGCTTGGCCAGAAACGAATCCAAGTCGCTCAACGATTGGCCAAGCTGTGCGCCCCGTCCACTGAATGCTTTTGCCAGCGCGCCCAGTGACTCGTTGAGCTTGGCCGGGTCGATCTGGTCCAGCACCGAAACCAGTTGCTGGAACACGGTGTTGACTTCGACCATGACATGCCCGCCTGCCAGTGTCTGGCCGGCATGAAGCCGCTGCGCCGAGGGCTCGGAGGGTGATACCAACTGGACGGACTTGGCGCCGAATACTGTCGACGACGCGATGTCGACGAGCACGTTGGCGGGAATGTATTGCAACTCCGACGGGGACATCGCTAAGTGGAGAGCGGCCTGGCCGTTCGGCAGCGACTCGATCGAGTCGACCTTGCCCACCTGAACGCCGCGCAAGGTGACCCTCGCGTCCGGGTTCATGACCAGGCCGGCACGTTGCGACACCACCGTCACCGGTACAGCTTCGGTAAGTGCGCCCGTGAATAGCGTCACCGAGAAAGCAATTATCCCGGCGATCACCAGGATGGTGAAAACACCCACCAGCGGGCGGACGTAGCTACGCGGCTTTGGCCGGCCTGAGGCGTGCGACCGGCCGCGCGCGGTCGGCGCGCCGCGACCCGACGGTGCCTGCGCAGTCACTTCTTCACCTTCTCACCATTCGCTATCCAGACAGATTGAAGTTGCCGTTGGCACCGTAGACGGACAGTGACACGAGCAGCGTCACGGATACGACGACGATCAGCGAGGTGCGCACCGCGTTGCCGGTTGCGCTGCCGACACCGGCTGGTCCACCCGATGCGAAATAGCCGTAGTAGGTGTGGATCAACAGGATGGTCAGCGCCATCAGAATGGCCTGTAAGAACGACCACAAAAGGTCGTACGGATTCAGGAAAGTGTCGAAGTAGTGGGCATACAAGCCCGCTGACTGGCCGAGCAGAAACACCGTAGTGAACTGGCTGGCAACAAAGGACAGACTCACCGCAATGGCGTACAGCGGCGTAATCGCCATCATCCCGGCCAAAATTCTGGTGCTAACCAGGTACGCGATGGGTCGGATTGCCATGGCTTCCAGTGCATCGACCTCTTCGTTGATTCGCATGGCACCCAATTGAGCGGTCACCCCGGCGCCGAACGTTGCCGCCAGGCCGATTCCGGCGACCACTGGTGCAGCGATACGCACGTTGATGAAAGCCGACAGGAAGCCAGTCAGCGCCTCGATGCCGATATTGCCCAGCGAGCTGTACCCCTGGACGGCCAGCGTGCCGCCGGTCGCCAGCGTCAGGAACCCGACGATCACGACAGTTCCGCCGATCATCGCCAACGTTCCTGCGCCCATACTGATTTCGGCGACGAGACGGATCACTTCGCGCCGATAATGAGTGGCCGCAAAAGGAATGGCACCAAGCGCCCTGCCGTAAAACAGCGTGTGGTCGCCGAGACGTCCCATCACAGCAACCGGCTTGTCCAGTTGCTTTGATAGTCGCGGATATACGGCCCTCAGTGTCGCCACCGTGCGCCCCCTACTTCGCTGACATCTTGATGCCGACCGCGGTGACGACCACATTCACGACGAACAGGGACATGAAGGCATATACAACGGTTTCGTTGACAGCGTTGCCGACAGCCTTGGCTCCTCCGCCGGTTATCGACAACCCCCGGTAACAGGCCACGGCCCCAGCGATCAGACCGAAAAGCGTTGCCTTGACACACGAAATGATGACTTCGGGCACACCGGTCAACAGTGTGATGCCCGCAGCGAACGCGCCAGGATTGACGTCTTGGACGAAGACCGAGAACATGTAGCCGCCCACGACACCGATGATGACCACCAGACTGTTCAGCAACAACGCGACCAGCCCTGAGGCCAGCATCCGTGGCGCCACCAACCGTTGCACGGGGTTGATGCCCAACACCTCCATCGCGTCGATTTCTTCGCGGATCGTCCGAGAACCCAAGTCCGCGCACATCGCCGTGGCGCCCGCGCCGGCGACGATGAGAACCGTGACCAGCGGCCCCACTTGGGTGACGGCACCGAAAGCCGCGCCGGCGCCGGACAGGTCCGCGGCGCCCAATTCGCGCAACAGGATGTTCAGGATGAAGCTGACCAGGACGGTGAAGGGGATAGCCACCAACAACGTCGGAGCCAGCGAAACGCGGGCCACAAACCATGACTGTTCGAGGAACTCTCGGGCCTGGAAGGGCCGACGGAACAGAAACTTGACCGCGTCACGTGTCATCGCGAACAAGCCGCCAACCGCCTGCATCGGTCCGGCCAAGCTCCCGATTGGCAACGACACTCCCGGTGACCACCGATTGGTGTCCTTGGTTGCCACCGTGCGTCAGCCCCTGTCAGCTTCGTGAGCCGAGGCGGCGCGCGACCACCTAAGCGAAATGCTTACCGGGTTGCCCCATCTCGGCTTCAAGACGGCTTTCCTACTCACGCCAGCCCTCCGTTCTGTTGCGTGAGTGAGCGCTCCAAGCCATGGCGGCCGCCCGGAGGCACACGTCTTGATGCGTTTGGCGATTATGACTCATGCTGCGCTCACGTGGAATAGAAAACGAATAACCGTTATCAGAC
>JAVROZ010000195.1:0-7846 GCA_032162485.1 Mycobacterium sp. | reverse complement strand
GGCCGACGCCGGACTGACGGCCTCGGACGTCGATGGCCTAGCTTCCACAGGTCAGGGCACGCTGCCCCCGGCCGACGTCGGCGAGTATCTCGGGCTGCGGCCCCGTTGGATCGACTCGACGACGGTGGGCGGAGCGTCGTGGGAGGTGATGGCCGCACACGCGGCCGACGCCATCACCGCAGGCCACGCCGACGTGGTGCTGCTGACATATGGCTCGACGGCGCGCTCGGATCTGCGAAAGGGGCTGCGGGGCGCCAACATCAACTGGGGCGCACGGGGACCGCTGCAGTGGGAGGCGCCCTATGGCCACACGCTGATTTCGAAGTACGCGATGGCCGCGCGGCGCCACATGCACGACTACGGTACGACCATCGAGCAACTTGCCGAGGTTGCGGTGTCCGCGCGCTTCAACGCGGCCGACAACCCCGAGGCGTACTACCGGGAGCCCATCACCGTCGACGACGTGCTCGACGGGCCGATGATCGCGGACCCATTCACCAAGCTGCACTGCTGCATTCGTAGTGACGGGGGTGCCGCGGCCGTGCTGGTCAGTGCGGAACGGGCGAAAGACCTGAGGAGCGAACCGGTCTGGGTGCTCGGCTCGGGCGAGACCACCTCGCACATGCTCACCTCCCAGTGGGATGACCTCACCGTCGGCCCCGCTTCGGTCAGCGGACCACTGGCTTTCGCGAGGGCAGGCGTCTCCCCTTCGGATGTCGACGTCGCCGAGATCTATGACGCATTCACCTACATGCTGCTGCTCACCCTCGAGGATCTCGGATTCTGCCCGAAGGGGGAGGGCGGCGCGTTCGTCGAGAAGGGTTCGTTGCGCTTGGGAGGTGAGCTCCCCACCAACACCGACGGCGGCGGACTCTCGGCGTGCCACCCGGGCCAGCGGGGTCTCTTTCTGCTGGTCGAGGCGGCACGCCAGCTGCGCGGCGAATGCGGACCAAGGCAGGTCCCGGACGCCCACATCGCCTGCGTCAGCGGAACAGGCGGCTGGTTCTGTTCCAGTGGCACAGTGATTCTCGGCGCCGAGGAGCCGTGATGGCACTACCACCGCTGAGTTCCCGGGTGCCCGACACCCGCTCGATGTTGGAGTCGGCGGCTGCCGTTCACGGTGACATGGAGGCATACGTCGAAACAGGTGCTCGGACCACCTTCTCCGAATGGGTCGGCAGGTCCCGTTGTGTGGCTGCGCAATTCGCGGACCTGGGAGTCGGCAAGGGCGACGTGGTGGTGTTGTGGCTCCCGTCGGGCATCGACTACGCGACGTGCTACGCCGCGGCGGCGATGATCGGCGCGATCACCACTGGAATCAATCCACGCCTCGGTCGCCGTGAAATTGAGTCCATTCTGCAGCAAGTCGATCCTGCGTTGATCATCGTCGACGAGCAGCTCGGCGCACTGCCAGACACGGGACACCGGCGGGTGTTGCCAAGGACATCGTTGACCACCGACACCTCGGGGCCGGCGCCCCCGGTGGTGGACCTATCCCGGCGGGACTTGGTCGCGCTGATCTTCACAAGCGGTACGACAGGGATGCCGAAGGGCGCCGCCTTCGACGCCGAGCGCCTCGCCGCGGGAGCCGCAGCGGCGGGTGTGATGAGCGCGCCCTACGACCGCCGCCTCACGTCGACGCCATTCGCCCATGCCGGCTATATGTTCAAGCTGTGGGACCAGCTGGTGTGGGGGACCGCCCTGGTCGTGCCCCCGGCGCCGTGGTCGGCCCAGGGTATGTTCGACGTTTTGCACGACGAGCGAATCACCGTGGCGGGCGCAGTACCGACTCAGTGGGCCAAGCTGCTCGACATTGCGGGCTTGAGCCCTAACACACTGCCGCACTTGCGGATCGGAGTTGCTGCCACCGCCCCCGCATCGCCCGAACTGGTGCGTCGGGTTGCCAACCGGATAGGTGTCCCCCTGGTGGTGCGGTACGCGATGACCGAGTGTCCGACTATCTGCGGCACCGAGCCGACCGACCCCGCCGACATCCAGTTCCGCACCGTAGGCCGGCCCGCCGCGGGGATGGAGGTCCGGGTCGGGACAGACGGTGGAGTCGAGGTGAGCGGGCCATGCGTGATGCGCGGTTACTGGCGCAACCCGGAGCTCACCGCCGAGGTGCTGCGGGACGGCTGGCTGCACACCGGCGACATCGGCGTCCTCGGTAAGGACGGCAACCTCACCCTCGTCGGACGCAGTGGTGACATGTACATCCGCGGCGGCTACAACGTGCATCCCGGCGAGGTCGAGCGGACGCTTGCCGGACATCCCGGCGTGAAACAGGCTGCCGTGGTTGGCCGTTCGGCACCGGTGATCGGGGAGCTCGGCGTCGCGTGCGTGGTGCCCGTAGATGGCGACGCGCCGCCGACGCTGGCAGAGTTGCGCGCACATGTGACGAGCGAACTCGCCGACTACAAGGCTCCCGATGAGCTGCTGATCGTCGACGAGCTGCCCTTGACCGCGATGCTCAAGCCGGACCTGTTAGCCCTGCGCGAACTGGTCACCCAGCACGACAGCGATATTCAGCGTCGTCAACCGACCAGAGGGTAGGCACGACGAACGGGTAGCGTTTCATCACCGGCGTCCACGGAGGGGTTGAAACGACGCTGCCCGGAATGAAAGCAGAACATCCCGATCGACGCGCTACGTGGCCATGTCATGTGTCAGCGAAGCTCACCAAGGACGCCGACGAGGCGTGCGCGGGGCCGCAGTGTTCGCGGCCACCCGGGCCGTTCTTCACGACAGAATGACGCGTAGATAACTCCGGACGGTGCGTAACGGACCTGGACGATCTCGTTGAGGTCGCCGCCGGCGAACATATCGATGTAGCCGGTATCCCAGCCGCGCGGGTACAGCGGGTTCGCCGCATCGTTGACGGGTCCGCCGGTGAACACCGGTGCAGTGGCGGCGGGATCAAGTGTTTCGGCGAGATACCCGTTGTAGGTGTGGCCGTCCTCGGTGCCGTAATAGGCGATGGCCAATGCACCATGCGGGCCGGTGGCCATTGCGCTGTAGCGGACCCGCTTGACACGAGGTGCCGACACGACCACCGGTTGTGACCATGTCACACCGTGGTCAGTAGACCGAGCAAGCCGTAGCCGGTCGCTGGCGTCGGGCCAGAGGGCATAGAGATTGTCGCGATCGTCCAAGGCAAGTGGTTCGCCGATCACATAGTTTGGATTGATCAACCCGACTTGCAAGATGTTGTGATACACGGGCAGGTCGGCGCCGGGAACGTCATGGATTTGCCAAGTCTCTGCGTCGTCGCGGCTGATCGCGATGGCGAGCCGGGGGCCGCGGCGAAATCCGAGAGAGATCGTTCCGTCTGCGGCGACAACGCCACTGCCAAAGATGACCCATTCGCGCGGATCCAGCCCGTGCTGGCGCGGCTTGAGGCTGATGCGACTGCAGTCGGACCAGGTTTCGCCGTTGTCGTAGGAGCGGTAGATGCGTTGATGTTTCGGGAACAGGACGGGGAAGAACCTGGTCGATATGGGTGCCGGCGCGGAGAAGTACAAGGCACGGACGGCTTCGTTCTTTTTGGTTGATGGGCCACCGTAGAGTTTGCCCCAGTCGACGGCGGCGCGGGCGATGGTGCGGTGTTGCCAGGTGTCGCCCTGATCGTCACTCCAGCTCAGGTGAAACCCCCGAGTCGGCGGCAGCACGCCGAAAGCCGCGGTATAGAAGAAGAGCCGTTGGGTTGCGGATTCGAGGTACAGATAGGGTTGGGGGCGGCCGTGGTGTTTGCCGTTGGGGCGCTCAATGATGCAGGGCTGCCATGACTTTCCTTTGTCGCGCGAGCGCAGGACTGCGGCGCCGCGGTCGGTGAATGCAGGCGCGAAGAAGATGGTGCCGTCCTCGGCGATCGCCAGGCAGCTTTCGGCTGAGTCGAACCCGATCTCGTGCGAGTTTGCCGTCTTGTCGGACTTGATCTCGGGTGACGGCTGGCTTGATGACGGGCCTGCCTGATAGACGTGAATGTGCTCATTCGTAGGCACGGAAATCCTCCATCCTGCTTCGCTGCTGGCACCGCACGGTGAACGTCGTTGGTCGGAAAGGCGTGTGACCGGATGGTCCACGGTTTACGCCCTGTGATGGTAGGCGCAGCCGTTCGCCGCGTAATGAAGTTAGTGACCGTGACTTTGGTGGTGACGCTGCCGTCGAAGGGGTCTGTCGGAGTCCGGGCTTCAGGGCTGATCCGGGCGCAGCACGACGAACAGTCCCTCAGCTTCGGCGCACAAAGTGTCGCCGTGCGTGAGTTCCGCGCGCAGAATCCGTTTGCGTCCCTGCTCCCTGACGAACCAGCCACGCACCGAGAGTTCCTCGCCGATGGGGGTGATCGAACGGTAGTCGGTGTGCAGGTATGCCGTTCGCGATGGCTCCCGTTCCCCGGAGTTGGCCAATTGGCCCAAGACCTCGTCGAAGAGCAGCGGAATGGCGCCGCCGTGTGCGGCACCGCCGCCGCCCAGGAAATAGCGACCGAACGTGACGGTGCCGGACACGCTGTTTTGGTCTCCCGCGGTGATGGTGACGCTGGGCGCCATGGTCTGACCGTGACCGGGCTGGTCGAGGCGCCGGGCCCAAAGTTGGCGCCCCTCCGACACGGCGACTTGGGCCAACCGATCGGTCCACGCGCGCAGGTCGTGCGCCAGGTCCGTGCTCGTGGCGGCGTCGGGAACCGCGGCGGCGAGGCCGTCCAGGAAGTCGCGCAGCGCGTCGATCATCTCGGCGTATTCGGGGCCGCCACCCGGGTTGTGCAGATTCGGTCCGTGCCAGGCCCTAATCTGCGGGAAGCCGCCCCGGGGAGTGGGTTCGTCAGTCATTGGCAGGCCGCACCGTCATTCTGCAACACTAATGCATTGACATTAATTCCACGCACTGCAAAGCTGGCGTGGGGTGCGTCACAACACGTCCGCGACCAGATCTTCCCGCACAGGGTTTAAGGGGCGACTATGCCCGAAGCCGGAACGGCATCGGAGGGTCCGCTGGCCGGCGTTGTGGTCGTCGACCTGTCCACGACACTGCCCGGCGCTCAGGCGACGCAATTTCTCGCCGACTGCGGCGCCGAGGTGATCATGGTCGAGCCCCCCGACGGAAGTCCGTTGCGTGACCTTCCGAGCTGGCCTGCGCTGCTGCGTGGGAAGCGCAGTGTCACATTGGACTTCCACGATGACGCGGGCCTCGGTCAGTTGCGGGAATTGTTGCGGCGGGCCGATGTCATGGTGAATACCATGCGGCCGACCACGGCCGAGCGCATCGGCCTCACACCTGACGCGCTGTCCATGGCCTACCCACAACTCGTCGTGGCCACGATCACCGGCTGGGGTTCGGCCGGGCCGTTCCGTGACTACAAGGGCTGGGAAGCGCTGGTCATGGCGAAGACCGGCGTCATGCACGAGAAGCGCGGCCTGGCGCCGAGGCCCGGACCGGCCTTCATTACCGCCGCTTACGCATCGTGGGGCGCGGCCCATGCCGCCGTCCAAGGCGTGCTTGCAGCGCTGCTCGAGCGGGAGGCCAGTGGACTCGGTCAGGTCGTCGAGACCAACCTGGTGACGGGTATGGGTTCGATGGATCCGTACAACTGGTTCTACGAGATGGTGCTCGAACGGTATCCCGGCGCCTTCGAGCCGATGGATGCCGCATACGACGATCAGGGCCGGCCCCAGGCCTACCTCATCTACGCGCTGCTGGTGTGTCCGACTAAGGACGGCCGGTGGCTGCAGTTCGCCCAGGTGTCGCCGAAGTTGATCGGAGCCTGGCTCACTGAGCTGAATCTGCTTGCGGAACTTGCCAACCCGAAATGGCAGGGCTTCCCGATGCTGCCGACGGCTGAACTTCGCACCGAGTGGTGGGACATGATGATCGAGCGGGTCGGGTCTCGCACACTCGCCGAGTGGCAGCAGGCTATGGCGGACAACCGGGATCTCAGCGGCGAGCTGTTCCGGGCTCCGGTGGAGTCGCTGGACCATCCCCAAACCGTCCACGAGGGCCGGTCTGTGTCTGTGACCGACCCCGAGCTTGGCCCGGTGCGGCAGCCGTCGACCCTCATTCACGCCGACGGCAAGCCGTTGACCGAGCTGCGTCCCGCCCCACGACTGGGTGAGCACAACGTTGTATATGTCCCTGCGGGTTCGCTTGAGGCCGTTACGACTAACCCGGGGGTCGCACCCAATGACCCGCCTCTGAAGGGCGTGACGTTGCTGGAGTTCGGCAGCATGTTCGCCGGACCGTACGGCGCGACACTGTTGGCCGACCTGGGCGCCCGCGTGATCAAGGTCGAGCCGCTTGAAGGGGACAACATCAGGAATCTGGTCGCGTTTCCGGAAGCCGGTGGCGCAAAAGTGTTGCAGGGCAAGGAGAGTGTGGCCATCGACTTCACCAAACCTGAAGGACTCGACCTGGTCTACGAGCTCGCGAAGCGGTCCGACATCGTGCTCCAGTGCTTCCGTGGGAAGGCGGCCGAGCGGGCGAGGATCGACGAGGCGTCGCTGCGCGCGGTCAACCCCGACCTGGCCTTCGTGACGACCTCGGGTTACGGCCTCGACGGCCCATTCGCGCACCGCGCGGCCTACGCCCCGTCCGTCGGCGCGGCGTCCGGCCTTTCCCTGATCGACAGCCACGACTCGGGCGACCCACCTGCCGATCTCAACGACCTGCACCGTAGGGCAGTCCAACTGCACGCGGGGGGAGCCGTCCCCGCTGTGCAGTCCGACGGGATCGCGGCGCATGGCGTCGGTTCAGCGCTGCTGGTCGCGTTGTACGCCAAGTGCCGCGGCAAGACGCTGGCCCGCGTCGTCACCACCATGCTCGGCACCGTCCAGCAGGCGATGATCCCCTACAACGCGAGCTACGCGTCGCGTCCGGCGACCCAGGCCGCCGACGACCAATTCTTCGGACTGAACGCGCTCTACCGGATGTACCGAGCAGCCGACGGCTACGTCTTCCTTGCCGCGCCGCTGCCGCGCGAATGGCCTGCACTGGTCAAGGCCATGTCGCCCTACGTCGAGCTGCATATCGACGAACGATTCGCCGACGCCGACGCCCGCGCCGCTCACGACGACGACCTGATCGCAGCGCTGGCGCCAGTTTTCGCCACCAAGACCAAGCTCGACTGGGAGCACGAGTTGACTGTGCAGGACGTCGGATGCGTTGAGGTGGTGGAGGCTAACTCCGAACTGGTGCTGCAGACCGACCCGTACTTCGAGGCGGGCTACTCGGTCGAGGCCGTCAGCCCCATTTTCGACCAGCATCGTCGGCTCGCCCCGCTCTGCCGGTTCTCGCGATCGCGGACGCGGGCCGAGGCGGGTTGCACGATCGGTCAGCACACGGATGCGGTGCTGCGCGAGCTCGGACTCGACGACAGCGCAATTGGCGACCTGCGGAAGAACGCGGTGATCGGCGGCACCGGCTGACGTCTCAGGAGGCGTCGGCAGCGATCAGTGCGCGCGTCTCGTACGACACTGGCGCCGTCAGCATGCCGACCCAGGTATCGACGTAGTTGTGCAGCTGCGCCTCGCTGAGGCCGTACCCGGACCGGGCGGCGGCGGCCAGCACGTTGACCAGACTGATGTACAGCTGGAACGTGCGGCCGCGCCGGATCCGCGCGGGCAGGTCCTGCAGCGCGGCGTCGACCAGTTCTTCCAGCTTCTCCTGCGTCCAATCGTCGTCGACGTGATCCGGCCAATATTCGCTGCGGGCCTGCGGATCTTCGGCAAGCCGGGCCAGGAAGGGCGCGAACATCTCACCCGCGGCGATGCTGTTGGCCAGCGGGCGCACCAACAGCCACACCACGGCGCGGGGATCCGCTTCCTTGCCCTGCTCGCGCATGCTCGCCAGCATCTCT
>JAVROZ010000194.1:0-4305 GCA_032162485.1 Mycobacterium sp. | reverse complement strand
GTTCGACGAGTTTGTTCTCCACTTTGGGACGCAAGCCGGCTGGCCAAAAGCTTCGGCCTTGCAGATGTACGGAATGATCAGCATGTTCAAGCTCGCCGAGGAAACCGGAGAAGAGCTGAAGTCTCACGACTTCGAGCCGTGGGCGGAGCCAACCGAAGACAGCGCCCGCCGCGAACGGGGCGTAGCCACTTACGAGCAGATTCACGGCACGACGCCGCCGCAACCCCTGACTGCGTTCCAAGCACGTGCCCGTCTCGACTACCTGTACGGCGAAATATGGAGTCGCCAAAGGTATCTCACCCGGCGCGACCGACGCATCATCAGCATCTGCAGTGCCGCATCAAGCGCGATCGACGAAGAGGTCATCGAACAACTCCGGGCTGCCCTCACCCTCGGCGACATGACCCGGCCAGAACTCGAGGAACTCGTGGTGCATTTCGCTGTCTACCTGGGGTGGAATCTCGCGCGGCGCCTCGATGACCTGCTAGTCAATACGGCTAAACGGAGCTAGCTCGAAACTCGACTACAGCGTGCGCCATGGGGCATGCTGAGTTCGTGTTCGACGCCCTCGATCACGTCATTCTCGCGGTGCGCGACCTCGACGACGCCACGCGCTGCTACGCCACTCTGCTGTCACGCAGCCCTTCGTGGCGCGGAGATCACCCGGGTTGGGGCACGGCTAATTCGCTCTTCCGGCTCGACAACACCTACCTCGAGTTGATCACGCCGATCGGCGACGGGCCGTTGGCGAGCACGGTCGCGGCGCACCTGCATCAACGAGACGAGGGCACAATCGGGCTTGCGTTCGCCACGTCCGATCTCGACACCGCGCACGCCCAAATCGCCGCGAACGGCCTCGAGCCGTCGCCCGTGGCACCTGGTCTCGGTCGCGACACCGACACCGGGCGGGTTCGGCGCTGGCGCAGCGCGCTGTTGCCGGAAGCACGCACTCGCGGCGTGTTAGTGATTGCGATCGAGCATGATTCGGCTGATCGGCTGCCCCATGCCCCTGTTGTCGGACCCGAGGACTCGGTCGTCACGGGCATCGATCACGCGGTGGTGCGAACGACGGATGCGGATGCCGCGATCAAGCTTTATCGCGATGGGCTCGGCCTGCGCCTCGCGCTCGATCGCAGCTTTCCTGACTGGGGCATGCGACTGGCGTTCCTCCGCGTGGGTGGAGTCACCGTTGAGATCGCGCAGCAACTGTGCGACACACCGCTCACGGCTGGAACCGACCAGGTCTGGGGACTCTCCTGGCGCGTTCCGAACGCCGACGCCGCACGGACGCGGCTCGCGCACGCCGGGCTCAACGTTTCCGAGGTTCGCCTGGGGCGCAAGCCTGGCACCCGGGTGGTCAGCGTGAAGGACGGCACCTGCGGTGTACCGACGCTGCTGATCGAGCCCGCTCAGTTCGCCTGACGAGACGCCTACTTCAGGCCGCAATCTCAGCCGCGGTACTCGGCCACCTTCGCGGCGTAGTCGTCGAGCAACCGGAGCGATTCGTCCAGCGGCTTGGTGGGTAACAGCAGTGCCAACCGCTCGAAACCCAGATCCTCGGTGGCGCGCCAATAGTGGGGTTTAACCGGCGTGCCGAACATTGCCAGCGGAACTTCGCGTCCACTGCCTTCACGCAGTTGATCGATGCGTCTGGTCAGCCGCTCAACGGGCAGCGGGTTGGATATCCAGCCCGCGTCGTGGCGAATCACCCGCTTGACCGTGGCGTCGGAGTCACCGCCGATGAAGATCGGCGGGTGGGGTTGCTGAACCGGCTTGGGGCGACTGTAGGACGGGTCGAAGTTGACGTACTTGCCGTGATACTCAGCGGGTTCGGTCGTCCACAGCGCCTTGATGGCCTCGATGCGTTCGTCGAGCAACGCGCCCCGCGTCTTCGGGTCCGTGCCGTGATCGCGCAACTCCTCGATGTTCCAGCCGGCACCCACGCCGAAAACGAAGCGGCCACCGGAGATCAAGTCGATGCTGGCCGCCTCCTTCGCCGTGATGATCGGATCGCGCTGGATGAGCAGGGCAATTCCGGTGAACAACTCGATGGACGAGGTCACCGCTGCCGCCGCGGCTAACGTCACGAAGGGGTCCAGGGTCCGGTAATAAATCGACGGCAGCTCGCCACCCATCGGGTAGGCGGACTCCCGACTCGCCGGAATATGGGTGTGCTCGGCGACTACCAGCGAGGCGAAACCGCGCTCTTCAATCGCACGCGCTAGCGATACCGTGTCGATGGTGTTGTCATTGACGAACGTGGCAATCCCGAACTTCATCTGCACCCTTGTCTGCCGTAGTTGATCTGCCGCCCGCGCGGAGCAACGCCTGAATGCCCGGCGCTAATCCCGGCGCGGCGAAAAGCCATCAGAATGTCTTGCCGTGCAACTCCGCAAGCGCGTGGATCTGCTCGAGGTAGTGCTCAAGTGAGTGGTGGATGAACCTGGCTGACAAGGTGGTGGTGCCCGCCGTGGCGATGGCGTGCAATGTGTCCTCGGTCAACGCCGGTTCTCCCACTGGATCGAGCGGTCCATCGGCGGGCAGGACCACCTCGAACCCGGCAGGCAACTCGCGCGCCTGCAACCATTCCGCAGCGGTCGCGATGGAAACGTTGAAGGGGCACCACCCCTCGGCGAGCGTGACCGCACGCCGCAGCGATCGCCTGGTGCGGCCACCGATCCAAATCGGCATATCTGGCTGCAGCGCACAAGGGTCGACGGTGAGCCCGCCGAACGAGTAGTACTCGCCCTCATAAGCCGGTTCATTTGTGGCCAATGCCGCTCGTAGCGCCCGCAGCGCATCATCACCACGAGCACCACGGTCGTCGAAAGGCGCGCCCAGTAGGTCGAACTCCACCTTCAGGCTACCGACACCGACGCCGAGGATCACCCTGCCGCCGCTGACGTGATCCAATGTGCCGTAACGCTTTACGATCGCGAGCGGGTGATGGTATCCAAGCACCAGGGTCATGGTGACGAGCCGGATCTGCTCAGTGCGCGCTGACACATAGCCGAAGGTGGACAGCGGGTCCCAGTACCGGGATCCGCGACGCGGCGCCTCGCTCGACGGTATGCCGATGTGCTCACTGCAGGTGAGGTGGTGATAGCCAAGCCGGTCCGCCGTCTCGGCGATGCGGCCGATGTCCTCGATCGTGGCGTCCTTCTCCCATGTCAAGGCGGCGCCGGCGACGTTGGTGACGACTGGTGTCGCAATGCCGAGTTTCACTTCAGGACCCTTCTCCGGCAAGCATTGCGCGGTGACTAACCGACAGCCGGCGGGGTTCCCCAGCATTCGACGACTTCACCGATGTGACGTAGCAGCACGTAGCGGTAGTCCATCGCGGACGCCTGGGAAGTGGAGTCGGCATAAGCCGACTTCGCGCCTTCCTCATCACCTTCATAGACGGTGGTCGGCACCGGAGGGATGCCGGGGTTGTCTCGATCTGCCGCCTCGCCGATCTGGACGCTCCATAATGTGTCAGCCATGAAACCAGGCTAGGTCTTCGACATCCCCTGGGCCCATGAGGGCCGAACTCGGCTTAGTGTGGTCAGGGGGTAGGCCAGCGGGACCAGCGGGATAAGGACCGGTACCAGTGAGCATCGACGATGAGTCCGTGACAACGCTCGAGGACCTCCGGGGTGATCTGGCGAATCGTCACAGGTGGACACCGACCGGCGGGAGCTCGGTCGACAGCGCGGTCGTCGAGACCGATCTGGCGGCTCTGGACCGCGATGGCTACGTCATTTGGGAGAACCTGGTCAGCGCCGAGGAATGCCGGCAAATCCGTCAAGTTGTGCGCCCCTGGCTGGGGCACACCGGACGCAACTCCTTCGAGGGCCGGCACACCCAGCGCATCTACAGCGTGCTGAGCAGGACCCGCGTATGCGACCGGCTCGTCGACAATCCCAGGGTGCTGGCGGTGCTCGATCGGTTGCTGATGCCCAACTATCTGCTTTCGGCATTGCAGGCCATCAACATTCAGCCTGGAGAGACCGCACAGTTGGCTCACCATGACGACGGCTTCTACCCGATTCCGCGGCCAAGGGAACCGCTCGCGGCGGCGACTATATGGGCAATCGACGACTTCACCGCCGACAATGGCGCCACAGTGGTCACACCCGGTAGCCACCGCTGGGGCAAGCGACGCCCGAGCTCCGAAGACCGCGCGTTTCCTGTCGTCATGCCCGCCGGCTCGTGTGTCTTCTTCGTGGGCACCCTGTGGCATGGCGGAGGCGCCAACACCACCACCCGCGAGCGACTTGCAGTCACCGCCCAATATTGCGAGCCGTGGCTGCGACCGATGGA
>JAVROZ010000193.1:0-3472 GCA_032162485.1 Mycobacterium sp. | reverse complement strand
TCATCTCCAAGGCCGAGGGGCTTCCCGACGCAGTGGCGGTTCCGGGGCAGCGGTTCGTCATCGCCTTCGAAGGATTCGCCGACGGGCCGCACGTGCACGACTATCTCGCCGAGCTGACCCGCGAGGTCTTCACCCGCCGCGACGGCGAGTTCATGACGGTCGGCGAGATGCCCGCGGTGACGACCGAACAGGCCCGGCTTTACACCGATCCGGCCCGAGGTGAGCTGGACATGGTTTTCCAGTTCGAGCATATGTCCGTCGATCAGAGCCCGACGAATAAGTTCGACTACCTCGGCCTCGACCTGGTCGCACTGAAGAAATCGTTCCATCGGTGGCAGGCCGCATTAGCCGAAACCGGTTGGAACAGCCTGTACTGGAACAACCATGATCAGCCGCGGGTCGTGTCCCGGTTCGGCGACGATGAACCCGAGTACTGGGCCGCCTCGGCGAAGGCGCTCGCGACGATCCTGCACGGCATGCGCGGCACCCCTTACATCTATCAAGGTGAAGAACTCGGAATGACGAACTACCCGTTCCGGATTCCGCAGGACCACAGGGACGTTGAGGCCGTCAACTACTACAACCGTGTCGTGGAGCTCGGCACCGACGAGAGTGCGGTGCTGGCCGGTCTAGCCAAGATCAGCCGCGACAACGCACGCACACCAATGCAGTGGGACGCGGGACCGAACGCGGGATTCACCACCGGTGTTCCATGGCTGCCGGTCAACCCCAACCACACCTGGCTCAACGCCGCTGCGCAGACCTATGCACCGACCACGGTCTTCGCGCACTACCAAGCTCTCATTCGCCTTCGCCACGAATTGACCGTGCTGGTCGACGGCGACTTCACGCCACTGATGGCGGAAGACCCCCAGATCTGGGCGTACACCAGAACCACCCCGAAACGGAAACTCCTCGTGATCGCCAACTGCGGACGCGAGCCCCGGACTTTGGAAATCGGGAAAGCAATCGGCCAAGAATGGATGTCGGCCGATCTGCTGCTCGGCAACCTGCCCGATGCCGCGACCACGAGCTCCCCGCTAGGTTCTTTGGACCTAGCCGGGTGGGACGCGCGCATCTACTCCGTTGGCCAACGGGATGCAGGACAACCCCCAAAATGGGTGGAGTCAGGGCATTTTGATTACTGACACGTACATCTGCACGATCGGCCGGTAGAGATCGAGATCGTCGAGCTGGCTGCCCAGCACGACGGAATCAGTGGTGGCGACGAGGATTTGGGCGAACGTCATAGGCGGGATCAGCAGTGTTCCGCCGAGTCGGTCGATGCCCGCCACGATGAACTTCCCCAGCTTTTCGACTACCTCGGACCTCTTGGCGGCCACCCGCTCCCGTGCGTCGGGGTTTCGGAATAGATAAAGAGTGAACTCGTGACCCAATGCCGCGTGCTCGGCACCTCGGTCGCGGCTCAGCTGGCGCCAGCGCTCGGCGACCTCGTCGAGCTCGCGCGCCCCGATCTGCCTCGCCGTCACCATTACCTCGGCGAAATTGTCGAAATAGCGTCGCCAGTACCGGTCGCTCACCGCTAGGAAGAGATCCTCTTTTGCGGTGAAGTGCTTGTAGATGGCACCTTTCGTATAGCCCGCGGCATGGGCGATGTCATCGAGAGTCGCTGTCGTGAAACCCTTTTCGGCGAACACTTCTTCGGCAGCATCCAGTAGCAACGAGCGGGTGTGTTCGAGGCGTCGCTCCCTGGTCCAGCGCTCAACCATGGGAGCGAGTCTGCCACAGGATCTCAGAAACGCATTGGTTATTCAGATACTGACTGGTATATTCACAGGATCGACGGCCTGCGGGAGGGGAATTACTGGCTGCCTCGTCGACGGAAGTCGCTGAGCTGAATGCCAATCCGCACCTCAGGTCCACAGGGCCGCGCGAACGCTGTACTAGACGATCCAGAAGGAGGCAGTGTTTTGACCGAGCTGTCGGACAAGAAGCCGTCCACCATCACCGAGCCGCTCGGCGCAGCGGCCACGCTAGGGGCCCAGGCCCAGTCCAAGGTCAGGCCCGTCCGGATCTGGGCCGTCATCGGCGGTGCGATCCTGGCTTTCCAGCTTTACGTGTGGATCAGTTGGATCGCCGGGCCGAACTTCGAGCGGGTACCCGCCGGGGTGAGTGATCCGCCGACGCTGATGAAGGTGATCCTCACCACCTGGACGGCCGTGATCGTGACCGGCTTCCCGATCAGCATCTACTTCTTCATCGTCAGGCCCTGGCGGCGCGAGCGTCGAATCACGCTCGACGGCATGCTCCTGGTGTCCTGCGGCCTGATCTTCTTCCAGGACCCGCTACTGAACTACTTCAACACGTGGAGCACCTACAACACGTGGATGTGGAACCGGGGCTCTTGGGTACAGAACATTCCGGGTTGGCAGTCATATGGGCAACCGGGCCGCATGATGGCCGAACCCCTGCTGATGAATGCCCCTGGTTACTCGTTCGGCGTACTGCTGTGCACGATTCTGGGGTGCTGGGTCATGCGCAGAGTCAAGGCGCGATGGCCGAACATCAGCAACCTTCGTCTGATCGGCGTGGTGGCCCTCTGGGGATTCTTCTTCGATCTCGTCATCGAGGGCTTGTTCCTGATGCCGATGGGCCTTTTCACGTACCCCGGTGCAATCAAAGCTCTTTCGCTCAACGCCGGCACCTACTACCAATGGCCGGTCTATGAAGGACTGATGTGGGGAGGCGTACAGGCGGGTCTGTGCTGCCTGCGCTACTTCACCGACGACCGCGGTCGGACCTTGGTTGAACGCGGACTGGAACGCGTTCAAGGCGGTTTGGTGAAGCAGCAACTCACCCGCTTCTTGGCCATCTTCGCCGCGTGCAGTGCGTTGTTCTTTGTGTTCTACAACCTTCCCGTGCAGTGGTTCGCCATGCATAACGAGCCCTGGCCCGACGACCTCCTGAAGCGCTCGTACTTCATGATGGGGATCTGCGGCGACGGGACCGATCGGCTATGCCCCGATCCCGCTCTCCCGATGTATCGCAACGGGGGCGGCTACATCAATCGAGATGGTCAACTCGTACTTCCGCCGGGCATGCAGCTTCCGAAAATCGTTCCGTTCGAACGAGCGAAGTGAGATGTCGATCAGTCAACCGACGCCTGTCGCAGAGTCGCTCGCCGGAGTAGCCGCGCTCGGCGCAGATGCCGGGACCCACGCCAAGGTCAAGCCGGTCACGATCTGGGCCGTCGTCGGCGGCGCACTCCTGGTGCTTGAGCTGTACGTGTGGACCCGGTGGATCACCGGACCCTACTTCGAGCGGGTGCCCTCCGGGCCGAGCGACCCGCCGATGTACATGAAGGTGCCACTCATGGCGAACGCGATCGTTCTCTGGGTTGGCCTACCGTTCGCGCTCTGGTGGTTCATCGTCAAGCCTTGGCGGCGCGAGCGGCGGATCACGCTCGACGGCATGCTCTTTGGCTCGATGGCCCTGATGTTTTTCCAGGATC
>JAVROZ010000192.1:0-2500 GCA_032162485.1 Mycobacterium sp. | reverse complement strand
ATCATCAGCTGGACGGTGCGTCAGACGCCGTTTCAGCGGCGGGCCAAGGTGGCCACGCTGGTCGCGGCCACGGCCGCGGGCGTCAAGCGCTACCCGCTGATCGACGTGCCGGAGGATCTGGTGTGGTCGATCGCGGCCGACTCATCGCCCTGGGTGGCCGACAGCATCTGGGCCACCCGATAACCGTCAGGCGGTCAGCCCGCGCACCGCGATGATCCGGGCCGCGAGCTGGTCGCTGGTGGCCGCGGCGACCGGCGGCCCACCGCAGAGTCGGCGCAATTCGTTGTGAATCCACCCGTGCGGCTTGCCGAGTCGGTAGTGGGCTGCTGACACCAAGGCGTTGAGCTCGCGGCGGAGGTCACGCAGTTGCCCGTGCCGGGTGGCGGGTTCGGCCGTGGTCACACCGTCGCGGGTACGGCGGTCGTATTGTTCTTCTTGCTGACGGCGCAACAACTCTCGCATCTGTCCGGCGTCCAGCAGCCCGGGTATGCCCAAGTAGTCGGCTTCTTCGTCGCTGCCGGCCGGGGTGGCGGTACCGAATGACGAGCCGTCGAAAATCACCTGGTCCAGTTCGGCATCGGCGCCCAGCGACTCGAATTTGTTGTCCATCTCGGATGGCTCGTCCTGGCGACGTTGCGCCTCGGCCAGCTCGTCCGTCTCCCGATGCGGTTGGCCGAGAACGTGATTGCGCTGCGCCTCCAACTCGCTGGCCAGCAGCAGCAGCGCGGGCACCGACGGCAAAAAGACGCTCGCGGTCTCCCCGGGCCGTCGAGACCGGACAAAGCGGCCGATCGCCTGAGCGAAGAACAACGGGGTGGAGGCGCTGGTGGCGTAGACGCCGACCGCAAGGCGCGGCACGTCGACACCTTCGGACACCATCCGCACCGCGACCAGCCAGCGGCTGGTACCGGCGGAGAACTGCGCGATGCGCTTCGAGGCGCCTGGATCGTCGGACAGCACAACCGTCGGCTCTTCACCGGTAATCCGTTGCAACAGAACGGCATACGCGCGGGCAGCTTGCTGATCCGATGCGATCACCATGCCGCCGGCGTCCGGAACTCCGCCGGCCCGTAGCTGCCGTAGCCGGGTGTCGGCCGCGGTGACGACCGCGGGCATCCACTCACCGGCCGGGTCCAGCGCGGTGCGCCAGGCGCGGGCGGTGTGCTCGGCGCTGGCCGGCTCACCGAGCCGCGCGGCGTACTCCGCACCGGCGCTGTCGCGCCACCGGGTCTCTCCGGAGTACGCCATGAACACCACCGGGCGCACCACGCCGTCGGCGAGCGCGTCGGTGTAGCCGTAGGTGTGGTCGGCCTGCGACCGCATCAGCCCGCCGGCGTCGGGTTCGTAGCGCACGAACGGGATCGCTGAGTCGTCGCTGCGAAACGGCGTGCCCGTCAGCGCCAACCGGCGGGTGGCGTCGTCGAACGCTTCCCGCAACGCATCGCCCCAGCTTTTAGCCTCACCGCCGTGGTGGATCTCGTCGAAGATGACCAGCGTTCGTCTGCCCTCGGTGCGCACCCGGTGACGGGTGGGGTGGCTGGCCACCTGCGCGTAGGTGACGACCACACCGTGGTACTCCGCCGAGGTGTGGGCCGCGCTGTTGCTGAACTTCGGGTCCAGCGCGATGCCGTCGACGGCGGCCGCCATTGCCCACTGCACCTTGAGGTGCTCGGTGGGCACCACCACGGTGATCGCCTCGATCGTGCGGTCGGCCAGCAACTCGGCGGCGATGCGCAGAGCAAACGCAGTCTTGCCCGCGCCAGGGGTGGCGACCAGCAGATAATCGCGTGGTTTGGCGCTCAGATAACGCACCAACGCTCGCCGCTGCCAGCCCCGCAAAGCCCGGGTGCTGGGCGCTTCAACTGCCCGCACCCGGAGACTCCAATCTGGTCGAGATGCAGTCTAGGGCAACGGCATCGGGCCACGCATATCCCCAGCAAGGCGGCGAGTCGTGGCGGTCCTCTAGTGCGGCGTCGACATTTTTGACATTGTCGAGCGGTGATTACCGGATTAGCCCACGCAGGAGTATGTGTGCCGGACTGCGAAGCGGCAGTGGCGTTTTATCGCGACGTGTTGGGCCTGCGGGTGCTGTCGCCGCCCTACGTGATGGCCGGCGACGCAATTCGCGACGACATGGGCCAGTTGGTGTCCGATCCCACCATGAAGGCGGCCATCGTCGGGTTCGACGACGACGGCGATCGGGTCCTCGAGGTGATCGAGTATCTCGGGATCACCGGCGGCGATCAGCGTAGCGCCGCGGCCCTGACCGATCACGGGTTGTCGCATGTGGGTTTGCTCTGCGAGGACCTCGACGCCACCCGGGCCCGACTCGAAGCCAACGGGGTGCACTTTCTGGTCGACGGCATTGCCGACGTGGCGCGGGTGCGCACGACATGGTTCGTCGACCCGTGGGGTGTGGTGTTCATCCTCGTCGAGAAGAGCAAGCCGGGGCGGCCCTACTTTGCGCAGTGGGCTTGAAGCCGGCGGGTCGTAGCATCGT
>JAVROZ010000191.1:0-2794 GCA_032162485.1 Mycobacterium sp. | reverse complement strand
GACCCTGGGCACCACACTGCAGGTGCGCGAGGATCAGTGGCCGCCGACGCGAAAGGCGTTCGATGACTACTGGATTGAGGCATGCCAGCAGGTGGAGATCGGGGGCGTGGTCGGTGGCTATCTCCTCGAACTGATCGATCTTCGAATGATCAACCCGCTGCTGCGACTGCCTTTTCATCGACTCCTGAAGTTCTTGACCGTCGGCTTCCTGGCACCCATCTTCCGGGAGGCGCTCGGGGTCTCCTGGAGTGATGCCGAGCAGCGCCACTTCGAAAGGCTGTTCCTGCTAGTGGCTTTCGTGAATCGCTTCCTGCCGCCGTTCATTCGGCAAGGCGGCAGTCAGGTGCTTCTCGCCGATGTGCGACGCCGGGCACGGCGGCAGCTTCCCCTGATCTAGACGAAATGACAGAACCGAGCGGTTCGTCCGCTGACCACGCAAGCGTCCCGGGCCGGATCGAGGCCGCATGGCAGCGGTTCCGGCACGTGCTGAGCTATCAGGTCAGCATCGCCGCACTCATCGAGGTTGCACTGTGGCTGGCGATTCCCTATCTGTCGATTGGCTTTGTGTGGGCTTTTCTACACGCCGGGCAGGTCGAACAGATCAAGGCGCGACTGTCGGAGGTCATGCCGGGCAGCGCCGACGTCGCGGCCTTCGGGGTCACGGCAGCGTTGTGGCCGGCTTCGATTCAGATCGCGAACGCCTGTCCGGCGAAGTGATGTGATCGCTTGGGTTCAAGAGGCCGCGTCGTAATCGATTGTGCATCGAGGGCTTTCACTGCGCGGTGGCGGCGGTATTTTCGCGGCGAGGCCACCGTGGACGCGCACTCAGCACCGTGGACGCGCACTGAAAGCCGTGGACGCACACTGAAAACCGCTAAGCCGAATTCCCGCGAAACCCCGGTCCCGCTTCTGGCGTGACATTTCGTGCGGTGATTTCCTCGCCGCAGCAACTGCAAACCAGTCGTGGATCGGCGACCTCACCACAAGTATGGTGGCGCAACACAATTGGCGGTCCGGCCGGGTTGGGCAAGTGCTGATCGCCCCACCGCATCAGGACGACGATCGCCCCGAACAGATCATGGCCCGCGTCGGTGAGTCGGTACTCGTGGCGCTCCGGATCCTGCGAGTAGGGCACCCGATCGAGCAGCCCCCCGTCGACGAGCATCCGCAGCCGCGATGACAGCGTCGGCCGCGGAATACTAAGGTTCCGCGCCAGCTGGCCGAACCGCTGCACACCGAAGAACGCCTCGCGCAGGATGAGCAGCGTCCAACGCTCGCCGACGAGCTCGAGCGCCCGCCCGACCGATTCACCCTGGAAGCGGTGGGACAGATCGCTGGCGGTCATAGTTCAATGACTGTACCGGTTCAATCCCTGAACCGCAGGTGGTAACTTGGCTGAACCGCCACCGCTACCGGGAGCCGCCGATGAAGCACAGTGATACCGAGGTCGAGATCCTCGCCGAGAAGATCGCGCTCTCAGCCCGGGAAATGTCGGTGGAGATCGATCGCGAACGCAGACTTCCGGACGAACTCGTGGCCCGCCTCAACGAGGCCGGCCTCTTGCGTGCAACCATGCCGCGCGAGGTCGACGCGCTGGAGTTGGCGCCGCCGACGGCGCTGCGCTGCGCCGAGGCGATCGCTCGAGGCGACGCGGCGGCGGGCTGGTGCGTGTCGATCGCGATCACCAGCGCACTGCTGGTCGCATATCTGCCCGCGGCCACTCGCGATGAAATGTTCGGCGGCGGAAAAGGTGTCGCCGCTGGGGTGTGGGCACCACGGGGCAAAGCGAGAGCTGTCGACAACGGCATCATTGTGTCCGGGCGTTGGCCGTTCTGCAGCGGAATCACCCACGCCGACATGCTCTTCGCCGGCTGCTTCATCGACGAGCGTCGGGTGCCTTCCGTCGTTGCACTACCCAAAGCCGACCTGCAGGTCCTCGACAACTGGCACACGCTGGGCCTGCGCGGCACCGGCAGCCACGACACCGTCGCCGACGAAGTCTTCGTGCCGGCCGAGCGGGTGTTCTCGGTGTTCGACGGGCCGGTCCTGGACCGACCGCTGTATCGCTTTCCGGTGTTCGGGTTCTTCGCGCTGTCGGTCGCAGCGGCCGCGTTGGGCAACGCCCGCGCCGCGATCGACGACCTCACCGAGTTGGCCGGCGGCAAGAAAGGACTCGGGTCCACCCGAACATTGGCCGAACGTCCGGCTACCCAGGCGGCGGTGGCGGCTGCCGAGTCGTCACTGGGTGCGGCTCGCGCGCTGTACTACGAGGCGATCGACACCGCCTGGCAGGCCAGCCACGAGCCCGACCCGGTGCCGGTGGCCATGCGCAACCGGCTCCGGCTGGCGGCCACGCACGCCGCACGGACCTCTGCCGACGTGGTGCGCGCCATGTACGACCTGGCGGGCGGGACCGCCATCTACGACAGCTCACCCCTGCAGCGTCGATTCCGCGACGCCTTCACCGCCACCGCCCATTTCCAGGTGAACGAGGCGTCCCGTGACCTCCCGGGCCGCGTCCTGCTCGACCAGCCTGCCGACGTGTCGATGCTGTGACCGATATTGAAGTCGTCCTGCCCTTCTGGCTCGACCGTCCCGACCAGGAAGCGCTGCAGATCGCGCTGGCCGCGTCAGAAACCGGATTCGATGCCGTCTGGATCGGCGAGATGGCCACCTACGACGCCTTTGGATTGGCGACCGCGGTGGGACTGCGCGCTCCGGAACTGACACTCAAAATCGGACCGTTGGCGGTAGGCGTGCGCGACCCGGTCACGCTGGCGTTGGGGGTGAGTAC
>JAVROZ010000190.1:0-2808 GCA_032162485.1 Mycobacterium sp. | reverse complement strand
GTTGGCCGTCGACCAGGGCGATGCCCGACGAGTCGTAGCCGCGGTACTCCATCCGGCGCAGCGCATTCATGACGACGTCGCAGGCAGGCCGCTGCCCGACATAGCCGACAATTCCGCACATTCTGACCAGGGTAATGCAGGCGCGGATTTATCACCGCCAGCGCCGGTATCGTTTACCGTGCCCACCTGCGGAGAAAGGACCGGTTTTGTCGTACCCGAACCAACAGCTCACCGGCTATCACCCGCCCCATCCGTACCAGCCGGCCGGACCAGTGTTTGCGATCGGGCTGATCAAGCACACCGGCGCTCTGATTTTCTGGCACCAGCAAACCCTGCGGTTCACCGGAACGCTGCAGCAGTGCGAACAGGCTTACCGAGATGCGCAGACCCACTGCCTGCTCGCCGGCTGGTGGAGTCTGCTTTCCGCCTTCCTGATGAACTGGATCGCACTTTTCTCCAACATGAGCGCGATTGGCAGGGTGCGCAGCCTGGCGCAACACCCCCAGGCCACACCGCCGGGCTGGTATGCCGACCCGTCAGGACAACCCGGGCAACGCTATTGGGACGGCGCCACGTGGACGCACTGGACCAATCCCCCGAGTCACGGCTAACGTCGACCGGTGGCTCGCACCCGGAAGCTCTTCGCCGCCCTTAGCCGCCGTGGTCCACACCGGGTTTTGCGCGGTGACCTGGCCTTTGCCGGCCTCCCTGGCGTCGTGTACACCCCGGAAGCCGGACTGAACCTGCCCGCTGTCGCCTTCGGCCACGACTGGCTGACCGGCGCGGGCCACTACGGGGGCCTGCTGGAGCATCTGGCGTCCTGGGGCATCGTGGCCGGAGCGCCCGACACCCAGCGGGGACTCGTGCCCTCTGTCCTGAATTTGGCGTTCGATCTGGGTGTCGCCCTCGATATCGTGGCGGGCGTGCGGTTGGGACCCGGTGAGATCAGCGTGCATCCCACCAAGCTCGGCGTGGTGGGCCACGGCTTCGGCGGATCGGCGGCGGTGTTCGCCGCGGCCGGCATGCCCGCCAAAGTGGCGGCCGCCGTGGCGCTGTTCCCGACGGTGACCTCTCCCCCGGCGCAGCAGCCGGCCGCGACCCTGAAGGTTCCCGGTCAGATCCTTAGCGCTCCGGACGACCCCAAGTCGCTCAATTCCAACGCCTTGGCGTTGTATGCGGCGTGGAAGACGGGCACGCTGCGCATTGTCAGCAAAGCCGAGCCCGGCGGACTGGTGGAGGGCCGCCGACTGCCGAAGGCCATCGGGCTCGCCGGCTCCGATCGCAAGACCCAGCGCACAGTTCGAGCGCTGCTGACCGGCTATCTGCTCCATACTCTGGGCGGCGACAAGACCTATCGCGACTTCGCCGATCCGGACGTCCAGTTGCCCAAGACGCAACAGTTGGACCCCGAGGCGCTGGCCGTCACACCGGAAGACAAGCTCGTCGCGCTCCTGAAATGACCGGCCCGCGCCGCACAGCGGTGCCGGTGCAACACCTGCGCCGTGGTATGTGTCGGTGATGCGAATCGGGATCGCGCTGGATTATTCGGGCGGCTTTCACGAGGCCGTCGACCGCGTCGTCGAACTCGAGAAAGCCGGAATCGATATCGCTGTGGTGGCCGAAGCCTATGCCTTCGACGCCATCAGTCAGCTGGGGTATCTGGCGGCCAAGACAAACTCCGTCGAACTAGCTTCGGGTGTGGTGCCGATCTATATCCGCACCCCCTCATTGCTGGCGATGACGGCGGCGGGTCTGGACTATGTGTCCGGTGGCCGCTTCCATCTCGGGATCGGCACCTCCGGGCCGCAGGTCATCGAGGGATTCCACGGCCTACAGTTCGACGCTCCGTTGGGCCGCACGCGCGAAACCGTGGAGATCTGTCGGCAGGTGTGGCGCAGGGAACGGGTGCAGTACGACGGAAAGCACTACCAGATCCCGCTGCCCGCTGATCGCGGAACCGGACTGGGCAAAGCCCTGCATCTCATCAATCATCCTGTGCGCGAACGAATTCCGATTTCAATCGCAGCCCTGGGTCCCAA
This sequence comes from Mycobacterium sp., assembly GCA_032162485.1. Classification (GTDB taxonomy): domain Bacteria; phylum Actinomycetota; class Actinomycetes; order Mycobacteriales; family Mycobacteriaceae; genus Mycobacterium. The sequence goes on along the minus strand of JAVROZ010000190.1, from coordinate 769 downwards.
GAACGTCGAACTCACCGCGGAAATCGCCGAGGGCTGGCAGCCGGCGTTCTACTATCCGGACAAGGCGGGGTCGGTATGGGGTGCGGCGCTGGCTGCAGGCGCCGCAAAGCGGGATCCCGCGCTGGGTCCGCTGGACGTGATGGTCGGTACGTCGCTGGCCATCGGCGACGACGTCGAAGACCGGTTGGCCTGGACCAAGCCGCAACTGGCTCTCTACATCGGCGGAATGGGCGCCAAAGGCCGCAACTTCTATCACAACCTGGCTACCCGATACGGATTCGGCGAGGTCGCCGACCGCATTCAGGAGCTCTATTTGTCCGGCCATAAGCGTGCGGCGATCGACGCGGTGCCCGACGAATTAGTCCGCGGGGTCTCGCTGATCGGCCCCCGTGGCTTCATCGCCGAACGGCTTGCCATCTTCGCCGCATCCGGGGTGACCACCCTGCTGGTGCGACCGGTGACCGGGGACGCCCGGGAAGCCGTGCGGTATGTCGAGGAACTGCTGCAACTGCTGCCGGCCTGAGCTTCACTGCCCGGCCTGCGGAAGCTCGTTCGCGGCGATCTCACAGGGCGTCGAACCACCGAATGGTGGATTCCGCGCTGGCCCGTTCGCCGGTGATTCGGCAACCGGCGGAGCGGCGAGTGGCCCGGCGGCCGGTGATTCGGCCGGCGGTGGCTCGAGCAACGGTGCCGGTGGGGGAACGGGGGGTGTCGCGGTCTTCGGAACTGGCGGCGTGAGCTGATTTGCAGCGTCGGTTTCAGAGCGCTT
>JAVROZ010000189.1:0-4178 GCA_032162485.1 Mycobacterium sp. | reverse complement strand
TCGAGCTGCTCCTTGAGTTCGCGGACGATGTCGATCGCGCTCTTCTCGTTCTGCCACTTGGAGGTAAGCCCGGCGAGTTGTTCCTTTTTGTCGGCCAACTCGGCCCGCAGCTTGTCCAGCCGCTCCTTGGAAGCCGCGTCTTCTTCCTTCGCCAGCGCCATCTCTTCGATCTCCAGCCGGCGCACCAGGCGCTCGACCTCGTCGATCTCCACCGGGCGTGAGTCGATCTCCATCCGCAACCGGCTGGCGGACTCGTCGACCAGGTCGATGGCCTTGTCCGGCAGGAAGCGGGCGGTGATGTAACGATCGGACAGAGTGGCCGCGGCCACCAACGCGGAGTCGGTGATCCGCACCCCGTGGTGCACCTCGTAGCGGTCCTTGAGACCACGCAGGATGCCGACGGTGTCCTCCACGGACGGCTCGCCCACAAACACCTGCTGGAAGCGTCGCTCCAGCGCGGCGTCCTTCTCGATGTACTTGCGGTACTCGTCGAGCGTGGTGGCACCCACCATCCGCAGTTCGCCGCGGGCCAGCATCGGCTTGATCATGTTGCCGGCGTCCATCGCCGATTCGCCGGTCGCGCCGGCGCCGACGATGGTGTGCAGCTCGTCGATGAAGGTGATGATCTGCCCGGCGGAGTTCTTGATGTCGTCGAGGACGGCCTTGAGCCGTTCCTCAAACTCGCCGCGGTACTTGGCGCCGGCCACCATCGACCCGAGGTCCAACGAGACGACCGTCTTGTCGCGCAGGCTCTCCGGTACGTCTCCGGCGATGATGCGTTGGGCCAGGCCCTCCACGATCGCCGTTTTGCCGACGCCGGGCTCGCCGATGAGCACCGGGTTGTTCTTGGTGCGCCGGGAAAGTACCTGCACCACGCGACGAATCTCGTTGTCACGCCCGATAACCGGGTCGAGTTCGCCTTCGCGCGCACGGGCGGTCAGGTCGGTCGAATATTTTTCCAGCGCTTGATAGGTGGATTCGGGGTCGGCGCTAGTGACGCGCGCACTGCCGCGAACCTTGGCGAACGCCTCCCGTAAAGCCTGGGGGGATGCGCCGTGCCCGGTCAGCAGTTTGGCGACGTCGGAGTCACCGGTGGCCAATCCGACCAGCAGGTGCTCGGTCGAGACGTACTCGTCGTCCATCTCGGTGGCCAGCTGCTGCGCGGTGGTGACGGCCGCCAGCGACTCGCGGGACAGCTGGGGCTGCGAGCTGGAGCCGCTGATCTGAGGCAGCCGGTCCAGGAGGCGCTGCGCCTCGGTGCGAACGGTGGCGGGCTCGACACCGACAGCCTCCAGCAGTGGTGCGGCGATCCCGTCGTTCTGCGTCAGCAGCGCCAACAGCAGGTGAGCTGGTCTGATCTCGGGATTACCGGCCGCTGAAGCCGCCTGTAACGCCGACGTCAAAGCCGCCTGCGTCTTGGTTGTCGGGTTGAAAGAGTCCACGACACCTCCGTTCTGCTACGTAAGAAAATGCTTGTCGGCTAATTCAACGCCGTCAAGGTTGAGTCTGTTCCGCTCAGGTTTATCTTTTTTGGACCCGGATGGGCACGGCTTGCAGCCACGGGCCTTCACCTTTCCCGCACCAGCCTAAAATCAGGCTCCGTGGGCCTCGACGACCAAGACGCATTGCGGGTGTTGCGCGACGCCTTCAGCCAGGATGATCCCCGCTATTCCAACGAACTCGTCCACCGCTTTTACACGCACTGGTTTGCCCTCGACACCTCGGTCCGCGACCTGTTCCCACCCGAAATGGATGGCCAGCGGGCCGCTTTCGCCCAGGCGATGTACTGGCTCTATGGCGAACTCATCGACCAGCGCGCCGACGAGCCGGTGGCCTTTCTTGCCCAGTTAGGCCGGGACCACCGCAAGTACGGTGTGCTGCCGGCCCATTACCAGACGCTGCGCCGCGCGTTGCATTCCTCGCTGCGCACCCACCTTGGCGGGCAGTGGACCGACGCCGTCCAGGAAGCCGCTGATCAGTCACTCAACCTGTTCGCGGGGGTGATGAGTGGTGCGGCGGACTCCGACGAGGAACCCGCCTGGGTGGACGGCACGGTCATCGAGCACACCCGCGTGTCACGCGATCTCGCGGTGGTCCGACTGCATCTGGATCGCCCACTGAACTATCACCCGGGGCAGTACGTCAACATTCAGATTCCGCAATGTCCCCGTCGCTGGCGATACCTCAGCCCCGCCATTCCCGCCGACCCGGGCGGCGGCATCGAGTTTCACGTCCGCGTTGTTCCCGGCGGCTTGGTAAGCAATGCCATCGTCACCGAGACCCGGTCCGGTGACCGGTGGCGGCTATCCGGGCCGCACGGCGGCCTGCGGGTCGACCGCGATGGTAGCGACGTGCTGATGGTCGCAGGCAGCACCGGCGTGGCACCGCTGCGGGCGCTGCTCATGGATCTGAGCCGCTTCGCCGTGAACCCACGGGTGCATCTGTTCTACGGGGCGCGCTACCGCTGCGAGCTGTATGACCTGCGCACGTTGTGGGAGGTTGCGGCGCACAATCCGTGGTTGTCGGTCTCGCCGGTATCGGAGTACAACAGCGATCCTTCCTGGGCCGCCGACTATCCCGACGTTTCACCACCGCGCGGATTGCACGTACGCCAGACGGGCCGACTTTCCGACGTAGTCACCAAGTACGGGGGCTGGGGCGATCGGCAGATTCTGATCTGCGGCGGGCCCGCCATGGTGAGCGCGACCAAAGCCGCGCTGATCGCCAAAGGTGCACCGCCGGCACACATTCAGCACGACCCGCTGTCGCGGTAGCGAAGACGGTTAGGCTGGCCGGGTGCATGTCGTCACGCTGCGTGACCCGTCGTCACCGGTGGCGGCGCAATTCGTGCCCGACGCGGGCATGATCGGCACGTCGCTGACCGACGCCGGAGTTGAGTTGCTCGGCCAGCGACGCGGCCTGGACGCCTACCTCTCGGCGGGCAAGACAATGGGGATCCCGCTCCTTTATCCCTGGGCGAACCGATTGGGCGCCAACACTTATACCGCCGAGGACGTGACGGTGACTCTGCAGCCGGGCGAGAACGGTGTTCGGCCCGACCCCGCAGGGTTGCCCATCCACGGCGTACTGGCCGCGTATCCGGGCTGGCGGGTGACCACCGAATCGGCCGACGAACTGACCGCCGAGCTGGACTTCGGTGCAGAGGCACGGCTGCTGGCGTCTTTTCCCTATCCGCACCGGCTCACGATGACCGTGCGACTGGCCGAACGCACCCTGACAGTGCGCACCACGGTGACCGCGACGGGCGATCGCGCCGTGCCGCTGTGCTTCGGCTATCACCCTTATCTGCAACTGCCGGATGTGGACCGGGCCGAGTGGGTGATCGAGACACCGCCGCTGCGCCACCTGTCCCTCGACGAGCGCGGCCTGCCGACAGGCCAGACCGCGCGCCAGTCGGCAGAATCACAGCGGTTGGGCGACAAGAGCTTTGACGACGCTTATGACGAAGTCGACGACGGCGCAGTCTTCGCGGTCACGGGCGGCGGACGCCGGCTGGAGGTGCATTTCGACCGGGGGTACTCCGCGGCGCAGATCTTTGCGCCGCCCGGCGAGGCCGTGGTGTGCTTCGAGCCGATGGCCGCACCGACGGACGCGTTGCGCCGTGGCGGCTATCGATGCGCGCGACCCGGCGAGCCGGCGGTCGCGGCGTTTTCCATTCGGGTCTGAGGCTCCGTCACCGGCTTCTGCTGATTGCGCCGTTCACCGGCGCGAACGCGGCTGCCAGACGACCAGCGCCGTGCTCTTGGGCACTACCGCGATCTCGCGGCGCTGGTTGGCACGCAACACAGCCAACTCCTCGGCCATCTCCTTGAGCCGGGACTGCAGCGCATCGACCTGATTGGTCAGCTCGATGATGCGTTTGATACCCGCGAGATTGACGCCCTCGTCCTGCGAGAGACGCTGCACCTCCCGCAGCAGGTCCACGTCGTGCTCGGAGTAGCGGCGCCCGCCGCCGGCCGTACGCTGAGGACTAACCAGACCGAGCCGGTCGTAGGTGCGCAAAGTCTGCGCATGCATGCCGGCCAGCTCGGCGGCCACCGAGATCAGGAACGTGCGGGCTTCCTCGGCCTTCTTGGGATTCATAGCCATCAGCGATTTCCAGCCCATCCCGCCCTGGGATCGAATCCACTGGACCGCTCGGCCGCCGCGTAGGCTTC
>JAVROZ010000188.1:0-6694 GCA_032162485.1 Mycobacterium sp. | reverse complement strand
CATCAGCCCGGAGGCCTCCGACAGATATGACGAACCCACCGGATTGCCCTCCCGATTGTTCGTCCGGGCAATCTCGACCAATCCGGTGTAGACGGCCAGTTCGGCGTTGATGCGGCCGAGAACCTCCACCATCGACTCGTCGGTCAACCCACTGGATGCCCGGGTCACCGCTACCGAAGCGTCGGTGATGGCCTGCTCATAGCGCAGCCGGACGGCACGCGGTTCGGTCTGGGCGATGAATGCGCTGGCCGCCGCGGCGTCGGCCACCGACAGCGTCGTGTAAAGCTGCCCGGCGGCGAACGATAGCGGCTCGGTGTGGTCGAGCACCGTGGTCAGCACCTGCTGGCGGTGGTTGATGGTGGTCGAGGTGGCGAATGCGCTGGCGACGCCTAAAGCGGCCAGCACCAGTCCGATGGTCAGGATGCGGCCGGGGGTGGTAGCGACGAACCACCAGCGGGGGTGGGCCGGTTCGGCGGGCGAGCGAGATCCCAGCGGCTCGGTCGACGGATGCGCCAGCTCAACCGTCACGTCTGCTTGGACCTCATCTTTCGGCCATCTTACGGATCCGTATAAGCGAATTCTAAGAGCATCTTGCGACGGATGGGGGGAGGCGTGACCAAAAAGGCTTTGCCCGCTTCGGCTCGGTCCGCTTTCGCAGACGGCATCGTCGCCGGGCGGGACCACCCTGCATATCCTTGATCCGTGCAGGGCGATGGTGACGGATGGGTGATATCCGAACGCGGCGCCCATTACTGGGGCAGGTACGGCGCGGCCGGGCTGCTGCTGCGCGCTCCCCGACACGACGGCAGCCCCGCTGTCCTGTTGCAGCACCGGGCAGTGTGGAGCCATCAGGGCGGCACCTGGGCTTTGCCCGGGGGTGCCCGCGACAGCCACGAGACCCCGGAGCAGACCGCCGTGCGCGAAGCACACGAGGAGGCGGGTCTGACCGCCGAGCGGTTGACCGTGCGTGCCACTGTGGTGACGGCTGAGTTCGCCGGGATAAGCGGTACGCGCTGGAGCTACACGACGGTCATCGCCGATGCCGGCGAGATGCTGGACACGGTGCCGAATCGGGAAAGCGCCGAGCTGCGCTGGGTCGGCGAGGACGAGGTGGCGCAGCTGCCGCTGCATCCCGGATTCGCCGCCAGCTGGCAAAAACTGCGCACGGTCACCGAAGCCGTCCAGCTCGATCACGGCCACGGACTGCCCCGCACCGTCGAGTTCGACGGCGAGTTCTTCTGGTGCATGCCGGGCGACGCGGATCAGGCTCCATCGGAGCGCAGTCGCCGCATCAGTGCGCTGCTGCAAGCGCCGAGCTGAGTTCTCGGGCCGCGGCCGCCGGATCCTCGGCAGCGGTAATGGCGCGCACCACCACGATGCGACGGGCGCCGGCGTCGAGCACCTCGGGCAGCCGCTGGGCGTCGATGCCGCCGATCGCGAACCAAGGCTTGTCGGTGGCCAGGCCGGCAGCGACCCGCACCAGGTCTAGGCCCGGCGCGGCCCGGCCCGGCTTGGTCGGGGTGGGCCAGCAGGGGCCGACGCAGAAATAATCGGCCGGCGAAGCGACCGCGTGCGCGACCTGGTCGGCGTCGTGAGTGGACCGGCCGATCACCGTGCCGGGCGGGACGATTTCGCGTGCCACTTCCGAGGGCAGATCGCGTTGGCCCAGGTGCAGCACGTCGGCACCGGCCGCGCGGGCGATATCGGCGCGGTCGTTGACCGCGAACAGGGCGTGGTGCCTGCGGGCCGCGTCGGCGAGGATCTCGCAGGCGGCCAGCTCGTCGAGCGCCTCCAGCGGGCCGAACCGCTGCTCACCGACCGAACCCTTGTCGCGCAACTGAATGATGTCGACTCCGCCGGCCAGGGCTGAGTCGGCGAACTCGGCCAAATCGCCGCGATCGCGGCGGGCATCGGTGCACAGGTACAGCCGCGCGGTTTCCAAACGGGTGAGGTTCTCCTGCACATCGCGACGTTAGCGCGCTAGCGTGGACCCTGAACAACACACGGGAGTCCCGGGTAACCAGCGGGGCTGAGAGTGGGCGCCACCAGTTTGCGAGCCAGTTGCAAATTGGACCTGCCCTTACCGTCACACCTGATCCGGGTCATGCCGGCGAAGGGAGCAGAGGATGTCAATGGCTGTGGCTGTGATAGGCGGCGGTGTCATCGGGCTGTCGGTGGCACGCCGGGCCGCGCAAGCCGGGATATCGGTAACGCTGCATCGGCCCGACGAAACCGTCGGGGGCCAGCGGGGCGCTTCCTGGGTCGCCGGCGGCATGCTGGCCCCGCACAGCGAGGGCTGGCCCGGAGAGGAGCGGCTGCTACGGCTGGGCCTGGAATCGCTGCGGCTGTGGCGCGAGGGCTTCCTGGACGGTTTGGACCCCAAGGTGGTGACCGCCCGCGAGTCGCTGGTGGTGGCCGTCGACAGGGCCGACGTTGCTGACCTGCGCAGGGTCTCGGACTGGTTGTCCGCGCAGGGGCATCCGGTGGTCTGGGAGTCGGCAGCCCGCGATGTCGAACCGCTACTGGCACAGGGGATCCGACATGGATTCCGAGCGCCTACCGAGCTGGCGGTGGACAACCGCGCCGTCCTCGACGCGCTGAGCCGCGACTGCGAGCGGCTCGGAGTGCGGTGGGCCGCGCCGGTGACCGATCTGGCAGACGCTTATCAGGGCCGGGGCGGCACGGTGGTGATCGCCAATGGAATCGATGCGCCCGCGTTGTGGCCCGGCCTGCCGGTGCGCCCAGTGAAGGGTGAGGTGCTGCGATTGCGGTGGCGAAAGGGATGTATGCCGTTGCCGCAACGGGTCATTCGAGCGAGGGTGCATGGCCGACAGGTGTACCTGGTGCCGCGCGCGGACGGTGTGGTGGTAGGCGCGACCCAATACGAGCACGGCCGTGATACGGCGCCGGTGGTGTCAGGGGTGCGTGACCTGCTGGACGATGCGTGTGCGGTGCTGCCGGCGCTCGGCGAGTATGAACTGGCCGAGTGCGCGGCTGGTCTGCGCCCGATGACACCCGATAATCTGCCCATTGTGCAACGACTGGACGAGCGCACCCTGGTGGCCGCCGGTCACGGCCGATCGGGGTTCCTGTTGGCGCCGTGGACCGCCGAACAGGTTGTGTCCGAACTTGTTTCCGTGGCGATCGCGAACCCGGTCGTGGCCGGGTGAAGCGGGTCGCCACCGTACTGCAGGTGGGAGCCCACTCATGATCGTGCTGGTGAACGAGCGGCAGGTCGAGGTCGACGACCAGACCACCGTGGCCGCGCTGCTGCAGTCGATGGGTTTTCCGGAACGTGGGGTAGCCGTGGCATTGGACTCCTCGGTGTTGCCGCGATCCAATTGGGCAGCAAGACTTACGGAGCTTTCTGGGAATACCGGGCCGTTGCGGCTCGAGGTCGTGACGGCGGTGCAAGGTGGTTAGGCCAGCCGAATCCAAGCTGACGATCGCGGACCGAAGTTTTGCGTCCCGGCTCATCATGGGCACTGGGGGAGCAACCAACCTGGCGGTGCTGGAGGAAGCGCTTGTCGCGTCGGGCACCGAGCTGACCACCGTTGCGATCCGCCGCGTCGACGCCGAGGGCGGGACCGGCTTGCTCGACCTGCTCAATCGGCTCGGCATCACGCCGCTGCCCAACACCGCCGGCTGCCGCGGCGCCGCCGAGGCGGTGCTGACCGCACAACTGGCCCGCGAGGCGCTGAACACCAATTGGGTCAAACTCGAGGTGATCGCCGACGAACGCACGCTATTGCCCGATGCTATTGAATTGGTCAAGGCGGCAGAACAATTGGTGGACGACGGCTTCGTGGTGCTGCCCTACACCAATGACGACCCGGCGTTGGCGCGACGGTTGGAGGACACCGGATGCGCGGCGGTGATGCCGCTGGGTTCGCCGATCGGTACCGGCCTGGGCATCACCAACCCGCACAACATCGAGATGATCGTCTCTCGGGCCGGTGTCCCGGTTGTGCTCGATGCGGGCATCGGCACCGCCAGCGACGCCGCGCTGGCGATGGAGTTGGGTTGTGACGCTGTGCTGTTAGCCACCGCGGTCACCCGCGCCGCCGATCCGCCGGCGATGGCCGCCGCGATGGCTGCGGCGGTTACCGCTGGGTACCTGGCGCGGCGCGCCGGCCGGATCCCCAAGCGCTTCTGGGCGCAGGCATCGAGCCCCACCCCGGAATTCCGCCCCGATCCCGCCGCTGAGGAGGCGGGCGATTAAGACCGCCGCGCCGACGATGCGGGCCGCGCAGTGGCCTGCTGAGGAGGCGGGCAATTAAGCCGACGAATCGCTATGTCGCGGTGGGTAGTTCGATGGCGGCCGGTCCCGGAATTCGGCCCCGGGCGCCGGGTGCGCCGTGGCGGGCCGGACGATCGGCCCGCAACTACGCCCACCTGGTCGCGCAGCGCGCCGGCCTGGATTTGATCGACGTCACTTATTCCGGCGCGACCACCGCCCATGTGCTGACGGATCGCCAGCACGGCGCACCGCCGCAGATCACCGCCCTGGACGGCTCGGAGGCGCTGGTAACGGTCACCATCGGTGGCAATGACGTCGGCTACGTTCCCTTGCTGATGGCCGCGTCGTTGCCCGCGATTGCGCGGCACCTGCCGCTACTCGGAGGACGTATTACCGAACTACGGGACCCAGCGGCGCGGCAGCGAGCCCTGGCTGAGGTTTTCGATTCGCTCTGCAAAGTCGGCCGCTCGGTGCGACAGTGCGCGCCGCGCGCCCGGATCTTTTTCGTCGACTACCTGACGCTACTGCCGCCCGCGGGCGAACCGGCGCCGCCGCTGTCCGTCGAGGACGTCGAACTGGGCCGGCAGGTGGCCGCCACCCTGGAGCAACTGACGGCCAAGGCCGCCGCGGCGACAGACTGTGAAGTCGTGCCCGCCGCGGCGGCTAGCCGCGATCATCACGCCTGGTCCACGCGCCCGTGGACGGTGAAGTCGGCGAGATCCGTTGTGCCGCTCCCGGGTCGACCCGCTCCGCTGCACCCGAACGCTGCGGGAATGCGTGCAGTGGCCGATCTCGTGTTAAAAGCTATGTAGCGCAACGGCAAAGAGATCAGCCGTTCGTGCGCCACCACTGGTACAGCGCGGCTGTATCACCGTTGGATGCGCGAACGAAGGACAGAATGTTCTTGGCGTCGGTGGTCCAGATAACTTCAGCTTTGCCTTCATCCGTTCCGCAAGCTACCTGCCCCGCCGATTCGGTGGCACTGCCCTGGTGCCAGGTGGTCGGCGACTTGGCGTCCCCACAGTTCGTAAGTTGGTCGCTGGCAATGAGTTTAGTGAATCCGCTGGCCAGGTCCGCGCTGTTGGGAAGCTGGAAGTACTTCGCCGACGCCGGTCCAGCGCTATCGGCGTTTTGCCCACACTGGAGTACGGCCTGCACTGTGGGCAACGCCGACTGCACCTCGGAAACCGGTTGCGAGCCGCAGTTACTGGAGGAGTAGCCCTTCGACAGTGCACCAGTAAGCGTATCGGTGGGGTCTGCGGACGCGGTGGCAGTACCTAGGCAGGCGAAGCTGCCAACGAGCGCGGCGGTCGTGATATACCGCAGCGGGTTTGCGAGATTACCCATATAAAGCTCCTTTTCTCTGTCTTTTCGTTGTCGGATTTCATTGTTAGTACCAAGCACCTATGCCCCGACTCCCTTTGCCATAGGCATCGTAAGGCCATATTCGGCCGCGCCAATAGGTTCCGCAGAAGATCGCGAGGCCCGGGTGAAAGTTAGCCGTTGGTTCGCCACCAACGGTAGAGCGCCTGAACGTCGGTATTGGACGCGCGGATATAGCTCAACACGTTCTTGGCGTCGGTGGTCCAAATGATCTCGGCGGCGTCCTGGTAAGTCCCGCAGGCCACCTGCCCGGCGTTTGCGCCGGCGCTGCCCTGGTGCCAGGTGGTCGGTGACTGACCGCCGCTGTCGCCGCACTGGGTGAGACTCTCGTCTTTGATGCTCGCGGTGAACCCGCCTTGCAGGTCAGCGGGGCTGTTGTAGAGCAGGTAGGTGGCCTTGACGGGTCCGGCCGCGTCTGAGTTCTGGCCGCAGTTGATGGCGGCGGCCACACCCGCGGGAGGCTCTTTGGGCGTGCAGTTGCTCGACGAGTAGCCCTTCGACAGCGAGGCGGTGAGCGTGTCGTTGGGGTCGGCATTCGCGGTGGCCGTACCCGCGTAGGCCAAGCCGCCCAGGAGAGCCGCAGCCGTCGCGGCTCGCAGCGCGTTGCTGAGGTGAAACATCCTTTGGCTCCTTAAAGTCTTCGGATTGACGTTGCGGCTGCGCTGGCATCCGGAGTGTATTTCGCTAGCTCACCGGAAGACAGGGCTTTCTCGTCAATGGGGAATCGTAGAGCCGGGGCCAGGCGTTACAACAGCTTCCGCGGGCAATTGTCTGTGTGGGCACCGATTGCGGGTCGCGGAGCCTTCGGTCGGCGCCCGGCCGGCGCCGGGCCCGGCATGGGTTCGGTTGCCCGCCAAACGGTTTCACGGATAGTCGGCCTGGTTTTGTTGGGCTGCCTGCGAGTCGGTGCCCGCCATGGGGAGGGTCGTAGCCGCCAATTTCAGTTTGGTAGTGCCGTTGTGGCGGCTCTCCGGTATGGTAAGCCTCGCTTCACGCCAGCTAACTTCTTTTGATCTGGAGAATTCATGACACAACCACCACCGCCCGGGTACCCGCCGCAGCAGCCGCCAG
>JAVROZ010000187.1:0-2971 GCA_032162485.1 Mycobacterium sp. | reverse complement strand
ATCCGCGGCAACACCCAGTTGCTGTTCGACAGGATGCGGGTCAGTGAAAATTGCGTTCTCACGCTGAAGAACAAGTCCTACATCGTGACGGCGAACATAGTGGTGCCCGAATCTGGTGCTAACGGTGTCATCGTCACGCAGGGCGGCAGCGTGGGCGGTTGGTCGCTCTACGCGCACGAGGGAAAGCTCAGGTATTGCTTCAACTTCTTCGGTATCGAGCACTACATCACCAGCGCGACAGAACCGATCCCCGTCGGCAAACACCAGGTGCGGATGGAGTTCAGCTACGACGGCGGCGGCTTGGCAAAGGGCGGTGGCGTCACCCTCTACTACGACGGCAACCCCGTCGGTGAAGGCAGGGTCGAAAAGACAATTCCAATGGGCTATTCCGCGGACGAGGCGTGTGACGTCGGCTCAGACACGGGGTCGCCGGCCTCACCGGATTATGGACCGACCGGCAACCGCTTCAACGGTGAGATCGAGTGGGTGCAACTCGACATCGGCGAAGACAGCCACGACCACCTGATCACACCCGAGCAGCGCTTCAACCTGGCGATGGCCCGACAATAGCGTGTGCGCTAGCGCACGCCGATACGCCGGTTCTCCTTGCGGTAAGCAGAGCTGCGGGTGACGAACCACGTCGCGAGTGGGCGAACGAGACGGATCAGTGGGACCAGCAGGCCGAAGTCCTTCCTCATGTCTTCCAGTTGCTCATCAAGTCCTCGCGTTTGGTATCGAAGGAGGCGCTGGCTCTCCTCGGTGTCCACCCAGTCGCCGAAGAAGCGAGCAGGCGTCCGCCGCACGAACGCGTCGACCGGAATGGGGCCAATCCCGATCGCGCTCATCAACGCGTTGGTGAAGTCGTAATAGGTCATGCGACAGCTTGTGCCGCCGGCGATGTAGAGCGTCTTCTCGATCGACTCCGCACAGGCCACCGCCCGAGCAAATGCCGTTCCGGCGTCGGCGGGATGGAGGAACTCGAACCGTGCGTCGGGGCTGAACTCGAACATGATGCTCGGGTCCTGCGCCTGCAAGTGTATTGGCGTCACCGCCGCAAGCCGCAGGATGCTCCACTGTAGCCGCGACTGTTGAATCGCCGTCTCGCACAACGCCTTGTGGCGCCCGTACTCGTCGGTCGGCGAGACCGGAGTGTCAACGCGCAGTGGTGGCGTGCGATCCTGGATGTCACCGAAGATGCCCACCGACGACGCGAAGACCAGCCTCTTGGCGGTGGGTGAGGATTCCATCTGCGTGATCAGATTGCGCGTGCCGTCGACATTCACCTTCCGGGCGAGGTCGGGTACCCGGTCGGTGGCGGGAGGAATGATGGCCGCCAGATGGATCACCGCGTCCACGCCCTCGATCGCGTGTCGGACCGATTCTGGATCGGTGATGTCGCCCCAGACGATGCGCACTCTTCCGTCGAAGCCGGATGCTAGTTGGCGCGCCCTGCGAGATTCAAGGTCGAAGGCGACGACGTCGTGGCCTTCGGCCAGTAACGCCTCCAGCGTGCAAAAGCCGATGTTGCCCATCGCACCCGTCAACAACACCTTCAATGTCTCATCCTTGCAGTAGCTTTCGGTGCCGCGAGTTCCCGCAACGCAGACAGGAACAACTCATCCATCCGTGGGCTCAATTCGGCCAGGGTCGCGGCGCTGGCGTGGCTGGCGGACCCGAAGACGCGTTCGAGTGCATGGGCGTCAGGGGCGGCGCCGATCGAAAGGCACAGGCAGGCAACCCCGTCCGTGCGGAGCTCGTCGAGAGCCTTTGCGGAGTCGGCTTCGGCGTAACGACCTTCGTAGCCGTCGTCGTACGGGAAACCATCCGAGAGAACGACCAGTAGCCTGTTCGGCGTGCCGGCCTCGGTCTTGAGTATCTCACCCGCACCGCGGATACCGGCGCCGAGGCGGGTGTAGTTCGACGGTTGGAGCTGATTGAGCCGCGCTCGCCCGACGGCGCCGAAGCGCTGTCCGAACGTCTTGATCGCCGGCAGATGGACCGCGTGTCGGCCCTGTGACCGGAATGCGTAGACCGCGACGCGGTCACCGAGTTCTTCAAGCGTGACGGCCAGCGTGGCGGCCGCCCGTCGCTGGTGGTCGTGTACGGCGAGACCGTCCGGATCGGTATCGGTGGCGGAGCCGGAGGCATCGAGCAAGATGAGCACGCCGAGATTGCGGGCGAGTTTACGGCGCTCCAGGTAGACGTGTTCGGGTGGTGAGTAACCGCTGCGCAAGTCGACGAAGAGATCGATGAGTGCCTCGATGTCGACTTCGTCGCCGTCGGCACGGCCGCGCAGAACCTTGGGGCCGAGGCCGACTCGAGATAGACGGCGCCGGAGCACGTCGTCGTGCGGAATGCCGGCAGCCGAGACGTCAGCTTCGGCCGTCAGCGGAAAGTCGATGACCCGGCACCACTGCGCGCGATAGCGGTTGTTGTGCACATCCCATTCCGGGTAGAGCGCGCCACCTATGCCGACGGCGGCACCGGGTTTGCCGTCATCGGTGAATCGGATCCGCGTGGGCAGCGGACGGGCATTTATCCCGACCCCGTGCGCCCGCCGAACTGAACGAACTCCCATCTCGGCACCGGCAGCACCGTCCCCGGGGGATCGGGAGTTGCCGAGCAACTTACGGAGGTAGTCCGATAAGGCCCGCGACGAGAAGAATGGATTGTCAAAGAGTTTGAGTATCTTGCTTTCCCCCGGTTGCTCCCCGTCGCCATCGTCGTCGGCCTCGGGCAAGTCGATGGGATCGAATTCCAAGCGCAGGTCCTTCTCGGTGGGCTTGCCGCCTGGTCCGGCGGAAGTCGCCAGCAGCCGGGAGGGCTTGATGACACCGAACCACTCCGGTGGGTCGGCGACGTTTGCTCGCCCCTTGGCCATCTCGAGTGACTCATCGGCAGTCGCCGTGCTCGGTTCCCCGCCGGGGCCAAGCGTGGACGCGAGTGGAAGCTGCCGGGCAAGTTCGGCAAG
>JAVROZ010000186.1:0-2589 GCA_032162485.1 Mycobacterium sp. | reverse complement strand
CCTGCGCCCTCGAAGCGTTCCGACAGACGCAACCAGTCGGCGTCGATGTCGCCCTCTTCGCTCAACCACAGCTTGACTAGGTCCTCACGGGCGCTGGCCCAGCGGTCGTCGAAGACAATGGGCTTCTTGGCGTCGAACGTCGGCGCCACCAAACGCGGCCAGTCCGCACCCAATTCGCTGGTGACCAAGTCGATGAGCTCGGCATCGGTGGCCGCCGGAGTGGCGCTGACGGGGTTGTCCAATCCCAGCTGACCGAGCACCAGCCGGGCAGCCGAGGCCAGCACACCGTCGGGTCCGGTGATCTGGTCGGTGAATTCGCTGAGTGCTGCCGCGTCGACCGTCGCGCCGCCGCCGCCACCGCCCGCGGACGGCAGTGACACGCCAACACCGCGACGGGCGGCGACCGCAGCCACCGCGGCGTCGATGACCTTGTCCACGGACGCCGCATCGGCCAGTGCACCCTCGTGCAGGTGGCCCATGGCGCCCCCGCGAACGCTGGTGCCTTCGCGGGTGCCCAGTGCCACCTCGACGGTGACGTGCTTGGCCCAGCCCTCGTCGAGCTCCCAAGTCTTCTTCACCCGCTCCGCAATGGCGCCGGGTCGCTTGCCCGAGGGCCCGAGGACCGTGCGTAACTGGTCGTTGATCGCGTCGGAAAGCACTGGGCCGAAAGGCTTGTAGGTGCGTGCCAACTTGGTTACCTGCGCCCGCAGACCGGCCAGGTCGGCCTCCGCGGCGCCGTCGATGGCGCCCAGGTTCAGCTCGGAGCCCAAGTCGACCAGCAGTTGGTTGCGGCGCGACGACGCCCCATCGGTGATGGACTCGATGGAGTCAAGCTCCTCGATCTGGTCAAGGCGCATCTTGGCCGAGATTGCGATCAAGGCCAGGGTCGCATCCGCCGCGTCGAAGCCGATGTCCTCGGGTCTCGGAGCACCGGACGGAGCTGCGGCCGGGGCCGCAGCGACGGCCGGCGCGGCATCGGGAAGGGGTGCGCCGTCCGACGCGGCAGCGTCGGAATCAGCCGCCGCCAGCTCGTCTTCGGCTTCCGGCTCGGGGTCGGTGTCGGTGGCGAACAGCACGGCCGCATCGCGCTCGGCGTTGAGCACTTCCACTGTGCTGTGGGCGTATTCGGGCAGCTTGAGGGTATTGGTTGCCAGGCCGGCGACGGTCGGCGCGGTCTTGACGCCGATCTCGACCAGCCGCTCCACACCCAGTCCACCGGCGGCCTCCTCGGTGAACAAGAGATCCTGCGTCTCGATCCAGCGCACCGGGCTGGCGAACTGCCATGCCAACAGCTCGATCAAAACCTTGCGTGCCAGCTCGCGCGGCCGCTCCCTACGCCAGGTGTCGTAGTCGGCCAGAATTTCGTCGAGCGGTTCGGCAGGCACCAAATCCCGGATTTCCTGAATGAAGTCGCGATCCAGCGTGAACGGCCGCGGCACCAGGTTGGGAATGTAGCGCCCGAGGATCACCTCGGGATCCTTATCCCGCGGCATCAGCCGCTCCAGCGAGCGGCGGAACTCGTCCACACCGACCCGCAGCACCCGCGAGTGGAACGGCACGTCGATGCCGGGCACCAGGATGAACGAGCGCTTGCCGCCACTGATTTCGCGGCGCCGTTCAACCTCGGCTTCCAGCTCCTCCAGTCCGCGCACGGTCCCGGCGATCGCATACTGCGAGCCGCGCAGATTGAAGTTGACGATCTCCAGGAACTCCCCGGTGCGTTCGGCGATGGCCGCCACGAATGCGGTGACTTCGTCGTCCGGCAGGTCGATCTGCGACGGCCGGATTGCGGCCAATCGATAGTTGGAACGGCCCAACTCGTCGCGAGGCACGATGTCGTGCATCTTGGACCCGCGGTGGAACACGGCCTCGAGCAGCGCGTCGAGTTCGAAGACGCCACTGACGCAGGCCAGCGCGGTGTATTCACCGACCGAGTGGCCACAGGTGATCGCACTTTCAACGAACGCACCCTGCTCGCGCATCTCGGCGACCTGCGCGGCGGCCACGGTCGCCATCGCGACCTGGGTGAACTGCGTCAGGAACAGCACGCCGTCGGGGTGGTGGTAGTGCACACCGCTGGCGATGATGCTGGTCGGGTTGTCACGTACCACGTGCAGCACCGAGAAGCCCAGCGTGTCACGGGTGAACCTGTCCGCCGCGTCCCACACCTTGCGGGCCGCCTTGGACCTGGCCCGCACGTCCATGCCCATGCCCTTGTGCTGGATGCCCTGGCCGGGAAACGCGTAGACCGTCCTGGGCGCGGCCAGCCGGGCCGTCGCCGACATGACCAGGTCGGAGCCGATTCGCGCGGTGACCTCCAAAACCTCTGCACCCTGGTCGATTCCGACCCGCTCGACGCGGAAGTCCACCTCGTCGCCGGGGCGGACCATGCCCATGAACCGCGCGGTCCAGCCGATCAACCGCGCGGGCGGGCGGGCCTGTCCGTCGGTGGCGGTCACCGCATGTTGTGCGGCGGCCGAGAGCCACATGCCGTGCACGATCGGCGATTCCAGGCCGGCAAGTAGCGCGGCGGCCTTGTCGGTGTGGATCGGGTTGTGGTCTCCGGACACCTCCGCGAACGGGCGCATG
>JAVROZ010000185.1:0-6293 GCA_032162485.1 Mycobacterium sp. | reverse complement strand
GGTCCCTGCCAATAGAATTGGCCGCTGACATCCACCGCGAGATAGCAGCCCACGGTTGCCGTGATCGCGGCCGCGGTCAGGATGCCGGTCAGGTACTGGCTGGCCCGGCGCACCCGGACGGTCATGCCTTTCTCGGTGGGGATCACCTGCTTGCCGACCGCGGTGACGCCCTCGACCGTGGTCCCGCCCTGGGTTTCGATGTCGTCGAGCGGCTCTCCGGCCGTCGGCACCCGCGGCACCGGCAGCTTGGCCAGCAGGATTGTCACCCGGGGCGACATGTAGACGACGATCACCGACACGGTTGCCAGTACCGCGCCCACGGCCCGTGGCATCGGATTCCACAGCACGTCGACAACCGCAGCCGCGCCACCGATCACCGCCAGCGAGATCACCGTGGTGTGCAGCGCCCGGCCGCGGCCGGTGAGCAGCAACACCACCAGCGATGCAAGACCTGTCAGGGCGAACGCCATGGGTAGCGACTTCACCCCGAAGCCGTCCGGCACCACATAAAGCGAGCCGCTGAACACCAGCGGGGTGGCCATCGCGGCTACCCACTCCGAGCGGCGGGTGCCCGCCGACCGATGAGCGATCACGCAGGCGACGATCACGGCCAGGACCCCGATGCCGAGCACGGTCGCGGGCACGTAGCTGTCAGCGGTTCGTCGCGGCAGCAGAAACGCGACGGCGAGGGTAGCGGCCAGACCCACGCCGAAGCAGGCGAGCAGATGCGCGTCCCGGGAAAGCCAGCCGACGATCGGGTCGGTCTGCGGGGCGCGGGCCGAGCCGTCTGGTCCGGCGTCTTCTGGGCCTATCTCCAGGTCGTCGAACAGCAACGGACGTGCCGGCTGGTCGATTTCGCGGATCGCCAGCAACTCGCCGTCGTAGACGTTGGCTTCGCTCAGTGAACGGCCGGGGTCTATCGCGTCGTCACCCAGCCGCGCCAGCGTCCACCTTCCCTCGGTGGTATCGAAGGCGATTCCCCCTAAGCCCGGATCGGTTCCCGGGTTTGCTGCGATTTGCTCGTTGGCGATGTCGATGACGTCGTCGATGAAGGATGCAATGCTGGCATTGGCCGGCAACCCGACGTCGAGCCGCAGGTCGCCGACCGCCAACGTGACGCGGCTGAGCGTGGGCTCGGCCTCAGATTCCGCGTCTAATTCCGATAGGGACGGCGGTAGAGTCATCGCTATCGGCCTCCTGCGGGTTGTGTCATTTCGCTGGTCACACTACCTAGGGACGTCAAGTTGCCGGTTTCAAGCCGGTTTTCGAGTTCTGGCAGCCTGTTTGGAGTTTCGGGGGATGACCGGTTGAGTACGCAGGGTTTTGTGCGCCGACTGCGGGTGTCGCCGCCGCGCATGCCGGGCGGCGAAGTCAACCTGCAACCGCCGCCCGAGGTGCCGCGGGTGATCCCTGGCAACCTGCTGATGAAGCTGCTGCCGTTCGTGATGATCGTTGCGGTGGTCGGGATGATCGCCCTGATGGTCACTGTCGGGGGCCGGGATCTGATGAAGAACCCGATGTTCCTGATTTTCCCGATGATGATGATCATGTCGATGGCCGGCATGTTCATGGGCGGCGGCGCTCGCTCCGGCAAGGCGGCCTCCGAACTCAACGAAGAACGCAAGGACTACTTCAGCTACCTGGCGAACCTGCGCGAGGACGCCGACATGACCGGTGAAGGGCAGCGTACCGCCCTGGAGTGGAGCCACCCCGACCCTCGTGCGCTGGCCGACGTGGTGGGCACCCGTCGGATGTGGGAACGCCGCACCACGGACAACGACTTCTGTCATGTCCGGGTGGGCATCGGAACCCATCGGCTGGCGACCCGGCTGCTGGCGCCTGAGACCGGCCCGCCCGAGGATCTCGAACCGGTGTCGACGGTGGCGTTGCGCCGTTTCGTCAAGACCCACTCGGTGGTGCACTCCCTGCCAACCGCGGTGTCGCTGCGGGCATTTCCCGCCATCACCTTCGAGGGCGACCGGAAGCTGGCGCGGCAGTTGGTGCGGTCCATGGTGTTGGAGCTCTGCGCCTTCCACGGGCCCGACCATGTGCAGGTAGCGGTGGTGACCGCCAACCCGGACGGCGAGAACTGGAGCTGGGTCAAGTGGTTGCCGCACGCGCAGCACGCGACATCCCGCGACGGCATGGGCTCGATGCGACTGCTGTTCCCCAGCTTGGAGTTGCTGGAGCGGTCGCTGGCCACCGACCTGGGGGAGCGGGGCCGGTTCAGCCGCAATGCCGAGCCGACCAAGGGACTCAAGCAACTCGTCATGGTGATCGACGACGGGTACGTCAACGGAACGGAACGTCTGGTCACCGACGCCGGCTTGGACAGCGTCACGCTGTTGGATCTGAATGGTGCTGAAGCGGCGGCCAATCGGCGCGGTCTGCAGCTCGTAGTCGAGGGCGAGGACGTGGGGGCCCGCACCGCGGTAGGTGTCGAGCGCTTCGCGACGCCCGACACCATCACCGTCGCCGAGGCAGAGGCTACGGCGCGGCGCATCGGGCGCTACCGCCTGGCCAGCGCTGCGCACATCGTCAACCTGGAGGCCGACTCACGGGCCACCGACCCAGGATTGATGGCGTTGCTGAAGATTCCCGATGCCGCCGAGATCGTGCCCGAACAGGTATGGCGGAAACGTTCGCCGCGGGAACGGCTTCGGGTGCCTCTCGGGTACACACCCAACGGTCAACCGCTGGAGCTGGACATCAAGGAGTCCGCAGAGGCCGGCATGGGTCCGCACGGATTGTGCATCGGCGCCACCGGTTCGGGTAAGTCGGAGTTTCTGCGCACCCTGGTGTTGTCGATGGTCACCTCGCACTCGCCCGATGTGCTGAACATGGTGCTGGTCGACTTCAAAGGTGGAGCAACGTTTCTCGGGCTCGAGGGGGTACCGCACATTGCGGCGATCATCACCAACCTCGAAGACGAGCTCATCCTGGTCGACCGCATGCGTGACGCGCTGGCCGGTGAGTTGAACCGGCGCCAGGAACTGTTGCGATCGGCCGGCAACTTTCCCAATGTCAACGAGTACGAACGCGCCCGGGCCAACGGCGCCGAACTGGCTCCGCTGCCGGCGTTGTTCATCATTGTCGACGAGTTCTCCGAATTGCTCTCGCAGAAGCCAGACTTCGCGGAGCTCTTTGTCATGATCGGGCGGCTGGGCCGGTCGCTGCACGTGCACCTGCTGCTGGCTTCGCAGCGACTAGAGGAAGGCAAGCTGCGCGGGTTGGATTCGCACCTGTCCTACCGGATCGGGCTCAAGACGTTCTCGGCCGGCGAGTCGCGCAGCGTCCTGGGCGTGCCCGATGCCTACCACCTACCCAGCGTGCCTGGTTCGGCATTCCTCAAATGCGATGCGTCCGAGCCGATTCGGTTCAACACGTGTTACGTGTCCGGAGATTACGTGCCACCGCGTCGTGCCGTACAGAGCGGCCGGGGTCGGTCACCGGGCGCGCTGGCGCCGAAACTGTTCACGGCCACGCCGGTCAAGAAGGATGCGGTCCCTGTGGCCCCGGTGGAGGCAGAGGCAGTTGAATCCAGCGTGCCCGCGTCTCCGACGAAAACGACGTTGCTCGATGTCGTGGTGTCGCGACTGCGGGGTCACGGCCTGCCGGCCCACGAGGTGTGGTTGCCGCCGCTGGACGAAAGTCCAGCGGTCAATCAGCTTCTCCCGGACGCGAACTGGGCGGCCTCTGGAAACCTCGACGGCCGGTTGTGGATGCCGATGGGTGTGGTCGACCGACCCTACGATCAGCGCCGTGATGTCCTGATCGTTGACTTGTCGGCCGCCCAGGGCAACGTAGCGGTGGTCGGCGGCCCGCAGTCGGGCAAGTCGACCGCACTACGGACGCTGATCATGTCCGCGGCCGCCACGCATACGCCGGAGCAGGTGCAGTTCTTCTGTCTGGATTTCGGTGGCGGCACGCTGACCAGTCTGGGCAATCTGCCGCACGTGGGCGGGGTCGCCGGCCGGATGGATGCCGACGCTATCCGGCGCACGGTGGCCGAGGTTTCGGGGGTGCTGCGGGCTCGGGAGGTGCGGTTTCGCGACCTGGGTATTGAGTCGATGCGGGACTTCCGCGCCCGCAAGGCGCACCTGGCTACCCTTCCGCCCGAGGTGGCGGCCCAGGATCCGTTGAGCCAGGACAAGTTCGGTGATCTCTTCCTGGTGATCGACGGCTGGGCCTCGATCAGAAGTGATTTCGAGATACTTGAGCCTACCTTGAATTCGCTTGCAGTTCAGGGCCTTTCGTATGGTGTGCACCTGGTGATCTCTGCGTCGCGCTGGATGGAGATCCGCGCGGCCGTCAAGGACATGCTCGGCACCCGCATCGAACTGAAACTGGGTGACTCACTGGACAGCGACGTGGGCCGAAGGTTCAACGAGCTGGTACCCGTCGGCCGTCCCGGCCGAGGTATCAGCCATGAGAGGCTGCACATCCTGATCGCGCTGCCACGGCTGGATTCCAGTTCCGAAGTGGAGAGTCTGCCGGAAGGCGTTGCGGCCGCGGTCAACGCGATGCGCACCCACTACGGCAAACGTCAAGCCCCGCGGGTACGGATGCTGCCGCACAATGTGGATCGCGCAGCCGTCGTCCGGGTGGCCCGCGCGGCCAGGATGCTCGGCAGGTCGCGCGTAGCGATCGGCATCAACGAAGCCGAATTGGTACCGGTGGTATTGGATTTCGATGCACAACCACATCTGGTGACGTTTGGTGACGCGGAATGCGGCAAGACCGCTCTGCTGCGCAACATCGCCACCGGGCTGATGGAGAACGCCACGCCCGAGGAATGCAAGATCATCCTGGTCGACTACCGTCGCTCCATGCTCGGTGTCGTGGCGAACGACTACCTGGGGGGATATGCCACCGCATCACAATCGTGCGCGGAGTTGATGACGGCGCTCGCCGGCACCTTGAGGGATCGGCTCCCGCCCAGCGACATCACCCAGCAGCAACTCAAGGACCGTTCGTGGTGGTCCGGTCCGGACATTTTCGTCATGATCGACGATTACGACCTGATCGCGAGCGGCTCGATGAGCAGTCCGTTGAGCCCGTTGGTCGAATTTCTGCCCCAGGCACGCGATGTCGGCCTACGGGTCATCGTCACCCGCCGTATCGGTGGCGCTGGACGCGCCATGATGGACCAGTTCATCGGGCGGTTGAAGGATTTGTCGTGCAATGGTCTGGTGATGAACGGGACTAAGGACGAAGGTGCACTTTTCGGCTACAAAGCCACGGAGATGCCCCCGGGACGTGGGATGTTGGTCTCCCGCACCACCAAGACTGGAGTGATCCAACTGTCCAGGATGGCGGATCTGTGACCGGGGTCAACGAACTCAGACGGGTCCGCGTGATCTCGGCAGCACCCGAGCACATCAGGGTGTCGGTGTTCGGTGGACGGACGCAGCTGGATATCGCACTGCCGCTGGATGTTCCGGTATCCAGCTTCGTCCCGGACTTGGCTCGGCTCGTCCGTTCCCGCGACGACGAAGGCGATGGCGGCGCGACGTCGAAAGATGAGCGCCGGACGTTCTGGCGGCTCAGCCGATTCGACAACGACACCGTTTTGGAGCCCGACCAGACACTGCGCGAAGCGGGTGTGGTCAGCGGCGAACTACTGCGGCTCTCGGCGCAGCGAGCGCTCTCCTCACCGACCCTGTACGACGACGTGGTCGACGCCGTTGGCCGATTGAACAAGTCCGCCTATGCCGCCTGGAATGCCGTCGCTGCGCGATGGATGGCGTTCGCCGGCGTGCACCTTATCGCGCTTGCGATTCTCTATTGCCTCGTCGGCCGGGTAAGCGCGCCAAACCATTACGTGATCGTCGGCTTGGCCGCAGCGATGGTGTTGACGCTCGTTGGCGGGGCCACCATGGCGCACCGCTCGTACGGCCTCGGCGATGTCGCCGCAGGGCTCGGGTGGGCGGCAATACCGATTACGGCCGGCATCGCCTTCGCCCTGCTGGCCCGGTACGGACAGTTCGGGCTGGCCGCCGCGTGCGGGACCGTCGTGGTGTTGTGTGCCGTCTACGACCGGGTGATCGGTACCGGGCACTGGGCGTATCTGGCCAGCGCGCTGACGTTCGGACTGATTGGCCTCGCGATGGTCGCGCGCGCGCTTGCGGTGCGTGCCGACATCGTGTTCGTTACGTCGGCGGTTTTGGCGATTCTGGGATGTCTGGTGGTGCGGCGGCTGACGGCGCGGTTGGGCCGATTCGAGACACCGACCGTAGCGGTCGAAACCAACCGCGAGGATTGGGATTTTGAGAATCCGTTTGAGCCGTCTG
>JAVROZ010000184.1:0-12782 GCA_032162485.1 Mycobacterium sp. | reverse complement strand
CGACGATCGGCGGAAGGACCCTGATGAGTCCGAAAATCGATGTGGGCGCGGCGGTGGCTCGCCAAGTGGACGGGCTCGATACCCGCTATCACCCATCGGCTGCGCTGCGGCGTCAGCTGAACAAAGTCTTTCCGACGCACTGGTCGTTCCTGCTCGGCGAGATTGCGCTGTACAGCTTCATCGTCCTGCTGATCACCGGCGTGTATTTGACATTGTTCTTCGACCCATCGATGGCCGAGGTCACCTACAAGGGCGTATACCAGCCGCTGCGCGGAATCCAGATGTCGCGGGCCTACGAGACGGCGCTCGACATTTCCTTCGAGGTACGCGGCGGGCTGTTCGTGCGCCAACTCCACCACTGGGCGGCGTTGATGTTCGCCGCCTCGATCATGGTGCATTTGGCGCGCGTCTTCTTCACCGGCGCGTTTCGGCGGCCTCGAGAGGCCAACTGGGTGATCGGGTCGCTGCTGCTGATTCTGGCCATATTTGAAGGCTTCTTCGGCTACTCATTGCCCGACGACTTGCTGTCGGGCACCGGTGTGCGGGCGGCGTTGTCGTCAATTACCTTGGGAATTCCGGTGATCGGCACCTGGCTGCACTGGCTGTTGTTCGGTGGCGACTTTCCCGGCGACATCCTCATCCCGCGCCTGTACGCCATTCACATCCTGGTCTTCCCAGGCATCATGCTGGCGTTGATCGGGGTGCACCTAGCACTGGTGTGGTTCCAGAAGCACACCCAGTTCCCCGGCCCCCGCCGAACCGAGCACAACGTCGTCGGGGTGCGGGTGATGCCAGTATTCGCGGTGAAATCCGGTGCCTTCTTCGCCGCGATCATTGGTGTATTGGGCCTGATGGGCGGGCTGCTGCAGATCAATCCGATCTGGAACCTGGGTCCCTACAAGCCTTCTCAGGTCGCCGCTGGCTCACAGCCGGACTTCTACATGATGTGGACCGACGGGCTCGTCCGGCTGTGGCCGCCGTGGGAGTTCTACTTCGGGCACCACACCATTCCGGCAGCCGTTGCCGTCGCCCTGTTGATGGGTGTCATCCTCGGCCTGCTGGTCGTGTATCCGTTCGTGGAGAAGCGGGTCACCGGTGACCGCGCTCACCACAATCTGCTGCAGCGCCCACGCGACGTTCCGGTGCGGACGTCGATAGGGGCGATGGCGATCGCGCTGTACATCGTGCTTACCTTCTCGTCGTTCAACGACATCATCGCCTACCAATTCCATATTTCTTTGAACGCAATGACGTGGGTTGGGCGAATCGGGATGGTTGTGCTGCCGCCATTCGTCTACTTCGTCGCCTACCGCTGGTGTGTCAGCTTGCAGCGCAGCGACCGCAGTGTGCTCGAGCACGGTGTTGAAACCGGCATCATCAAACGCCTGCCACACGGCGCCTATATCGAAGTGCACCAACCGCTGGGCCCCCTCGACGAGAAGGGGCACCCGATTACGCTGCCGTACCAGGGCGCCCCGGTTCCCAAGCGGATGAACAAACTTGGCCAGGGCGGGCGCCCGGGCTCGGGCAGCTTCCTGACCGCTGATGCGCCGTCCGAAGCGACAGCACTCCTGCAGGCAGAACACGCCAGCGAGCAGCTGGCCTTGACCGCACTACGCGAACGCCGGAACGGCAACGGTGAACACCGGAACGGCAACGAGGCCGGAGGCAAGTAAACCGACACACACTCGGGATGCCGGGATCCGACGACCGAGATTAAGTCGGCAGGCGGCGGTTGATCAGCAGCGCCGCCAAACCGGCGATCGCCAACACCAAGGCGCCCAGCCGCAGCCAGCCCACACTCGCGTCACCCTTGATGGTCTCGTAGCCAATCTGCTGCTGCAGGGACGAGTAAACCGCCTTCAACTCCGCCAGAGTGGCTGCGTTGTAAGCGTTTCCACCCGAGAGCTGGGCGACCTTCTTGAGCGTTGCGTCGTCGACGGGCACTGGCTGGCGCTGGTCATTGATCTCGACGAAGCCGTACGGGGTACCGAACGAGATCGTGGAGATGGGCACCCCCTGGTCCTTGGCGGTCCGCGCCGCGGTGAAGGCACCCTTGGGGTTGTCCGGGTTGGTCGGCATCGTCTCCTTGCCGTCGGAGAACAACACGATGCGCGCGGGCGGTGGCGTGTCGCCACCCCCGATCACCGCGCCGACGGTGGCAATGGCCTGCAGCGCAGTGAAGATGCCTTCCCCCGTGGCGGTGCGGTCGGCGAACTGCAACTTGTCCAGCGCGGCCTTGGTCGCGTCCCGGTTGGTCGTCGGCGAGACCAGGACCGTCGCGGTGCCTGCGTAGGCGATCAGACCGAGGTTGATGCCGGGGGTGAGTTCGTCGGCGAACTGCTTGGCGGCCTCCTGCGCGGCAACCATCCGGTTGGGCTCCACATCGGTGGCGCGCATGGACTGCGAGACGTCGATCACCAGCATGACCACGGCGCGGTTGCGCGGAATCCGCACATCGTTCGTCGGACCCGCCATCGCCACCGTGAACAGCACCAGCGAAAGCACCAACAGGATCGCCGGGATGTGTCGCCAGCGCGAAGGACGTTTGGGCGCAACGCTTTCCAGCAACTCCATGTTGGCAAACCGCAGCATGCGCCGCTGCCGCGCGAGCTGCAGCACCACGTAGAGCGCGATCAGCGCGGCGACGGCCAACAAGAACAGGAAGAACCAGGAGTGTTCGAAGCCGGACAGCGACATCGGCCCCAGCAAGGGAAACGTCATAACAGACCCGTCTCGATGAATGTCAGCGTTTGTGTCACCGTCGTCCCGCCATTGCTCCGCGCCGGCGAGACGAGATGAAACGGACGATGTCGGCGATCCAGTCGCGGTCGGTGCGCAGCGTCATGACCGGTGCACCGCAACCGCGAATCGTGCGACCCACCTCGGCGCGATGTTTGGCCGCAGCCTTGGCGAAATCGCTCTGCAGTTGTGCATCGATGGTGAATTCGCGCACGGCACCGGATTCGGCATCCTGCAGGACCACGTCGCCGATATCGGGCAGTTCGACATCGCGGGGATCGAGTATCTCGATGGCCAGCATTTCGTGACGGGCCGCGATCGCACGCAGCGGCCGCATCCAGGTGATCGGTCCCAGGAAGTCGCTGATGATTACCGCCATGCCACGACGGCGTTCCGGTCGGCGCAGGGCGTCGATGGTTGCGGAAAGATCACCGCGCACCCCGAGCGGCGCCTTGGGTGTGGTCGCAATGGTGCGCAACATCGTATGCACGTGCTCGCGTCCCGACCGGGCCGGCACGCGAATTGTATTCTGGCCGTTGGAGATCACTGCGCCCAGCCGATTACCGCCACCAACGTTGAGGTAGGCGATGGCCGCCGCGGCCGCCACCGCGAGGTCGCGTTTCTCGCACACCGAGGTGCCGAAGTCCAGGCTGGCCGACATGTCGATCACCAGCCAGGTCTCCAGCTCCCGGTCAGCGATCATCTGCCGAACGTGCGGATGGGTGGTACGCGCGGTAACCGCCCAGTCCATCCGGCGCACATCGTCGCCTGGCTGGTAGATCCGCGACTCCCCCGGCTCACTGCCCGGCCCCGGGATGAGACCCAGGTGGTCGCCGTGCAGGATGCCGTCCAGCTTGCGGCTCACCGTCAGCTCGAGGGTGCGCAGCGCCGCCGATAACTTCGGATCGTCGATAACGCCGCGATTCAT
Organism: Mycobacterium sp.; assembly: GCA_032162485.1. Taxonomy (GTDB): domain Bacteria; phylum Actinomycetota; class Actinomycetes; order Mycobacteriales; family Mycobacteriaceae; genus Mycobacterium. The sequence goes on along the minus strand of JAVROZ010000184.1, from coordinate 9,112 downwards.
CGACGGCGGGTGCAGCACCTTTTTTGAGTCGGTCACCGACCGCCCGCCGCAGCACCCTGCATTACCGGGCCGACCGAATGTCCTTGCTGCGGAACGGCATTCACCTGCGGCAACGCCACCGTCTGCATGACTCGGTTGATGACGGTCTCGGCGGTGATCTCGTCGGCGAGCGCGTCGTAGGTGAGTACCAACCGGTGCCGCAGCACGTCGGGGATGACGTCGATGACATCCTGCGGGATCACGTAGTCGCGTCCGCGTACCAGGCCGAGCGCGCGCGAGGCGGCGATGATGCCCAGTGAGGCGCGCGGCGAGGCGCCGAACTCAACCCAACTCTTGACGTCGTTCATCCCGAGCTGCTCGGGTGCGCGGGTGGCGAACACGACGCGGACCACATAGTCGACCAGCGCGTGGTGGACGAAGCTATTTGCCGCGACTCCCTGCAACCGCAGCAGGTCGTCAGTGTTGAGGATCTGCTTGGCGTGCGGCGGGGTGACGCCCATCCGGTAGATGATCTCCCGCTCTTCTTCGGGCGACGGGTAGCCGACGTTGATCTTGAACAGGAAGCGGTCGCGCTGCGCCTCCGGCAGCTGGTAGACACCCTCGTGCTCAATTGGGTTCTGCGTCGCCATCACCAAGAACGGGTTGGGCAGCGGGAACCTCCTGCCACCGATCGACACCTGACGTTCGGCCATCACCTCGAGCAGCGCCGACTGAACCTTCGCCGGTGCCCGGTTGATCTCGTCGGCGAGCAGGAAGTTGACCACCACCGGGCCGAGTTCGGTGTCGAACTCCTCCTTGCCCTGTCGGTAGATGCGCGTACCGATGATGTCGGTGGGCACCAGGTCCGGCGTGAACTGGATACGGGCGAACGTCCCGCCGACCACGCGCGCAAAGGTCTCGACCGCCAGCGTCTTGGCGACGCCGGGAACACCTTCCAGCAGCACGTGCCCCTTGGCGAGCAGGCCGACCAGCATCCGTTCCACCAGTTGGTCCTGGCCGACGATAATGCGCTTGACCTCGAAGATTGCCCGCTCGAGGGTGTGCACCTCGGCGGCCAGCCCGTCGGATCCACCAGAAGGGCCACTTATGTGCGCCTCCTGGGTCGGCGGACCTGATTGTCCGCCCGGACCCGGGTAACCGCCACCTGCTGATGTCATTAACAACCCTCCACAGCTCAATCCGACACGACTGCCGACCCGACCAATGTCACCGGGCAGCGACGTGCCCTCGTTCAACTATTCCAGGCGTCTGGGATTCCGTCGACGCGCGGTTCGCTGCCAGGCACCTCGTCACTACCCAGCTAGGTGCCCATCGGGGCGGCCCACTCGGCTCAGTACTCGATGATCCTAGTCAGAAAGGGCGTCATGCCGGGCTTCCGCACCGGGCTGATGGTGACTTTGCCGGCCAGGCTGGACGCTTCCAACATCTGACCGTTGCCCAGATACATGGTGACGTGCTGGCTGCCGTTCGGCCCGTAGAAGATCAAGTCGCCGCGCCTGGCCTCGTTCTGCGGAATGTGACGTCCGGCGTTGTACTGGTCGCCGGAGAATCGCGGGATAAGGACGCCGACGCCGGCGAAGGCGTACCGCATCAAGCCCGAGCAGTCGAAGCCGTTGACGCCCGCACCGGAATCTATGCCCTTGCTGGGTCCGTCCAGCGAGCCGCCGCCCCACGAGTACGGCACGCCCATCTGTGCCCCCGCGCGTTGGATCACGTGCTCGATGGCCTGCCTGCCGTTGGCGCGCGGAATCCGGCTGGGGCTGGTGCTGTTGGCGGCCGGGGCACTGGGACCACCGAGGTTGATGCCCAGCCCGCCGAGAAATTGCTGACCAAGATTCAGCGTGGTTTGGGTGGCCGCAGCGGTGGCCTGCAGCGACGCATTCGCGACGGCGAGTGGATCGCCCGGAGCGCCGGCGCTGGTCGCAGCCGGCAACGTGGGGTCATACTCGCCCGGTTCGGCCGCGGCCGGGGCGGCCACAGCGATCAATAGCCCGGTCACCAGAGTGATGACCGGGACTAAGGAAAGCCGAAATCGCTTGTGGCGCATGATACCTCGTTAATATTCGATATAGCGGATCACGAACGGCGTCATGCCGCTGGTGCGTACGGCCGAAGTACGCACCTTCAGTCCGATGTCGGGCGCCTCAAGCATCTGGCCTTGACCGAGGTAGATCGTGACGTGCTGACTGCCGCCCGGGCCATAGAAGATGACGTCGCCACGGCGCATTTGCGCGGTCGGGATCTTGCGACCCATGTTGTACTGGGAACCCGAGTAGTGCGGCAGCTTGATGCCCACGCCGGCGAACGAGTAGAGGACCAGACCCGAGCAGTCGAAGCCGGTGATGCCGGCACCGGAGTCGATGCCCTTACTTGGGCCCGCAGCATTGCCGCCACCCCAGGAATAGGGCACCCCGATCTGCGACATGCCGCGGCGTATCGCGTACTCGGAGGCCTGCCGCCCGTAGACCCGCGGAATCCGGCCCTGGGTAGCACCCGTCGGGGCGTTGGTGATGCCGGTGTCGTCGGGCTTGAGGATGCCCAGTTGCTGTAGGAATTGCTTCCCCATGCTGGCGGTGACCTGAGCCGAGGTCGCCGAATACCCCAATACCTGATTGACCACGGCGACCGGGTCGCCCTGGATGTTGGCGCTGGGAACCTGCGGCAGTGAGGGGTCCCAGCCGTCCCAGCGTCGGCCACCGCCTGGGCCGGTGGCCGGGTCCCACATGCCGGTTGGGGGTGTGCCCTGCCCACCGGACGCGGTCCACACGACGAGTTGAGCCGCCTGGAGCTTGGCTTCGGCTTTTTCGCGCTCGGCGGCCACGCGATTGACTTCCTCGCGTTGTTCGTCGAACTTGCGTCGGGTGTCGTTGAGCGCCGTCGCCGCCGCATCCTGGCTGGCCTTGGCGTCAGCGGCGGCCCGATCGGCCTTTGCCTTGGCCTCGCGCGCGGCGGATTCCTTATTTACCTGCTCGGTGCGTGCCCGCTGCAGCTTTGCCATTACCTCCGCAGAGCTGGTAGCCAGAGCCTGGGTGGCGGTCGCAGCGGCGATCATGTCCTCCGGACTGCGCGCGGTCAGCAGGCTGTCCGATGGACCGTTCATATAAGAGGCCGCCGCGAATGTGTTGAACCGGTGCTGCGCCGCGGAGATGGCCGCGGTCGCGTCCTTGACCGCCTGCTGGCTGGCATCGAGTTCGCGGCCGGCCACCTCCGCGTGTTCCCGAGCGTCCTCGACGGCCACCAATGCCTTGTTGACGCCTTCCTGCTCGCTCTCGACGGCGGCGCTCAGGTCCTCCAAGCGCTGGTTGGCCTTGGCGACGTTGGCGATCAGCACCGCCATGGTGTCGGCGGCAGGATCGGCTTTCGCAGGTACACAAGCCAAGTCCGGCGTGCACAGCAACAAGGCCACACTCAGCACCGCTGGAACGGCTGGCCGCACTAGCCGGGCGGCGGTTCGCGAAGCGGAGCCTGGGCGTGTCCGTCTCATTCGACTCGGATCTCCTACGGCTTAAATCGGACGGACGGCGCCAGTTTTCACTGATCGCGTCATTGGAATCACAACAGGCAACACAAGCATCATTCGCACCGTACGTCACAGCTGTCCCCAAAGAAACGCAAGTCACAAATTGCACTCTGGAAGTGCGTTTACTGTGACCCAACAGTGACCTGTGGGGTTTGCCGCTCGCGGTGGCTAAGCCGCCGTATCAATACGGGCGGAGCGTCCCGACCTGGCTAGATACTCTCAGAGTCTTGGTCCGCAGCGGGTTGAGCTGGGGCACCCGACGTTGCTGGCTGCCTGTTGCGGAGCTGCATGAACCGGGCGCCGAGCGCGGCGGCAAACACCCCGATCAGCAAAACAATCGTCAACGCCGTCCAGGGAAACTCAGGCGTGTTGAGTTCATTCAAAAAGTTCTGTGCGGACTGCACAGGATTGCCGGTCTTGGAATGGTCTTCGCCCGCCTCGAGGGTCACGCGCGGGTAGTGCGAGCTGTAGCTGCCGACGTAGCTGGGGCTGAGCACCAGCACCGTGGAATCCGGGTAGTCGGCGCCGACGACGGTCGCAATATCGCGCAGCGGAGTGTCGCTCGGCGGGTTGTGGTCGAGCAGGACGATCTTGAGATTGATGCCGTCGCCGCGAGCCTGGGTGACCACCTCCTGCAAACCCGGCTCGGCCGCCGGCGCCGCGGCGACGCCATCCGCAGCGACCTGCGCCTTGACCGAGCTGATGTCGACATCCTGCGGGATGTATTCGGGCAGAAACGGGATCGTCTGCGGCAATGGCAGCTCGACGAATAGTTCACGCCCGGTCATGGTGTCGCTCCTCCCACAGTGCTAGAAGCACCGTACCCGGCGGCCTGGCCCAGCCCCATGAGCGTGCAGTGCCGGTAGGCATCGAGTGTGCGGCGATGGCTTTGACTGCGCGCGCGGGGCGGAATTTTCGAGGGATCTCCACCCTCACGGCGCACACAAAGCCGTGGGCGCGCACTCGATGCCCGCCCGACACCAGCCGAACCCGCGCGTACATACGAACATCCGCAGAAGGGTCTTTCGTCCGGAACCTCACAGGACAAGACTGGCTACGACAGGTGCCGCTTAATGCAGGACAAGCGTACTGTTAGAGTGGCACCGCACCGTCGACACGGCCCGTCGGCGGAGAACTTAATTTCGGGAGTTGATGTGAGCAGCAAGAATTCGTTCGGAGCCCGCGACACACTCAAGGTCGGCGACAACAGCTACGAGATCTACCGTCTCGACGCCGTGCCCGATACGAAGAAACTCCCCTACAGCCTCAAGGTCCTCGCCGAGAACCTGCTGCGTAACGAAGACGGCAGCAACATCACCAAGGACCACATCGAGGCCATCGCGAGCTGGGACCCGGAGGCGGAGCCCAGCATCGAGATCCAGTACACGCCGGCCCGCGTGGTCATGCAGGACTTCACCGGGGTGCCGTGCATCGTCGACCTGGCCACCATGCGCGAGGCCGTTGGGGACCTGGGCGGCGATCCTGACAAGGTCAATCCGCTGGCACCGGCCGACCTGGTGATCGACCACTCGGTGATCGCCGACCTCTTCGGCACCGCCGACGCATTCGAGCGCAACGTCGAGATCGAGTACGAGCGCAACGGCGAGCGTTATCAGTTCCTGCGTTGGGGCCAGGGCGCTTTCGATGACTTCAAAGTGGTGCCACCGGGCACCGGCATCGTGCACCAGGTCAATATCGAATACCTGGCCAGTGTGGTGATGCAGCGAAACGGAGTCGCTTACCCCGACACCTGCGTGGGCACCGACAGCCACACCACGATGGTGAACGGCCTCGGCGTGTTGGGCTGGGGTGTCGGTGGCATCGAGGCGGAGGCCGCCATGCTCGGTCAGCCGGTGTCGATGCTGATCCCTCGGGTCGTCGGCTTCAAGCTGACCGGCGAAATCAAGCCGACCGTTACCGCCACGGACGTCGTGCTGACCGTCACCGAAATGCTGCGCAAGCACGGGGTGGTCGGCAAGTTCGTCGAGTTCTACGGCGAGGGCGTGGCCGAGGTGCCGTTGGCCAACCGCGCCACGCTGGGCAATATGAGCCCCGAATTCGGTTCCACCGCAGCGATATTCCCGATCGACGAAGAGACCATCTCATATCTGAAGTTCACCGGGCGCAGCGACGAGGAGCTGGCGCTGGTGGAGGCCTACGCCAAAGAGCAGGGCATGTGGCACGACCCGACGCACGAGCCCAAATTCTCCGAATACCTCGAGCTCGATCTGTCCGAGGTGGTGCCGTCCATCGCCGGGCCGAAGCGGCCGCAGGACCGCATCGCGTTGACGAACGCCAAAGATACTTTCCGCGAACAGATTGGTGACTACGTAGGCGACGGCGACGGCCACCAGGGATACTCGAAACTCGACGAGACCGTCGACGAATCGTTCCCGGCCAGCGACCCGGGATCACCCGACAACGGCCACGCCGATGATGCGCCCGAGGTGCAGTCGGCGGCCAAGCACGCCAACGGCCGGGTGAGCAACCCGGTGACGGTGAAGTCCGACGAGCGCGGCGAATTCGTGCTCGACCACGGTGCGGTGGTGATCGCCGCGATCACCTCGTGCACCAACACCTCCAACCCCGAGGTGATGCTGGGCGCGGCATTGCTGGCCCGCAACGCCGTCGACAAAGGACTGAGCTCGAAGCCTTGGGTCAAAACCACGATGGCGCCCGGTTCGCAGGTGGTCAACGACTACTACGACAAGTCGGGCCTGTGGCCCTACCTGGAGAAGCTCGGCTTCTATCTGGTCGGCTACGGCTGCACCACTTGCATCGGCAACTCCGGCCCGCTGCCTGAAGAGATCTCAAAGGCGATCAACGACAACGACCTGTCGGTCTCCGCAGTGCTGTCGGGCAACCGGAATTTCGAGGGCCGCATCAATCCCGACGTCAAGATGAATTACCTGGCCTCGCCACCGTTGGTTATCGCCTACGCACTGGCCGGGTCGATGGATTTTGACTTCGAGTCTGACCCGCTCGGCAAAGACAAGGAGGGCAACGATGTCTTTCTGAAAGACATCTGGCCGTCGCAGAAGGATGTTTCGGACACCATCGCCTCGGCGATCAACCGGGAGATGTTCGTCACGAACTACGCCGACGTGTTCAAGGGCGATGAGCGCTGGCAGAACCTGCCGACGCCCAGCGGCAACACCTTTGAATGGGACGAAAATTCGACGTACGTGCGCAAGCCACCGTATTTCGACGGGATGTCCGCCGAGCCGGAGCCGGTCGCCGACATCACCGGCGCCCGGGTGCTGGCATTGCTCGGCGATTCTGTTACCACCGACCACATCTCACCCGCGAGCAGCATCAAGCCCGGCACTCCGGCAGCGCAGTACCTTGAGGATCACGGCGTCGAGCGCAAGGATTTCAACTCCTTCGGCTCGCGGCGCGGCAATCACGAGGTGATGATCCGCGGGACGTTCGCCAACATCCGGCTACGTAACCAGTTGCTCGACGATGTCTCCGGTGGTTACACCCGCGACTTCACCCAGGATGGCGCCCCCCAGGCGTTCATCTACGACGCGGCGCAAAACTATGCGAAGCAAGACATTCCATTGGTGGTGCTCGGCGGCAAGGAGTACGGTTCCGGCTCTTCGCGGGACTGGGCCGCCAAAGGCACCGCGCTGCTTGGGGTTCGAGCGGTGATCACCGAGTCGTTCGAACGCATCCACCGTTCCAACCTGATCGGCATGGGGGTGATCCCGCTGCAGTTCCCTAAGGGCAAGTCGGCCTCGGACATGGGACTGGACGGGACCGAGACGTTCGACATCACCGGCATCGATGCCCTCAATGAGGGCAAGACACCGAAGACGGTGAAGGTCAAGGCCAGCAAGGATTCTCAGGACCCGATCGAATTCGACGCGGTGGTGCGCATCGACACCCCCGGGGAGGCTGATTACTACCGCAACGGCGGCATCCTGCAGTACGTGCTGCGCAACATGCTGAAGTCTGGCTAGCGTCGACACCAGGCCCGCCCGTGCCCAAAGTCAGCGAGGACCATCTGGAGGCCCGGCGCCGCCAGATCCTCGATGGTGCTCGCCGCTGCTTCGCCGAATACGGTTATGACCAAGCCACGGTGCGGCGGCTGGAACAGGAAATCGGGATGTCCCGCGGCGCGATCTTCCACCACTTCCGGGACAAGGACGCACTGTTTTTCGCGCTTGCGCGCGAGGACACCCAGCGGATGGCGGAGGTCGCGTCGCGCGAGGGGCTCATCCAGGTGATGCGTGACATGCTCGCCACGCCCGAACAATTCGACTGGTTGGCCACCCGCCTGGAGATCGCCCGCAAGCTGCGCCACGACCCCGAATTCAGCCGCGGCTGGGCCGAGCGTTCCGCGGAACTGGCCGCCGCGACCACCGAGCGCCTACGCCGCCAGAAGGAAGCCAAGCGGGTGCGCGACGACGTGCCCAGCGACGTCTTGCAGTGCTATCTGGATCTGGTGCTGGACGGGTTGGTGGCCCGGTTGGCGTCTGGTGAAGACCCGGACCGGCTGGTCGCGGTGCTGGATTTAGTGGAAAATTCAGTGCGGCGCAGCTGATTTGGGTCGCTGAGGCGCTCGGTCAGCGGGGCCTGGCGCGGTGGTTGGGCCCGCCTCGGCCCCGCATCGCGGTACCCGACTCACGCAGCATGCTGTGCACGGATCCGTAGGATCGCCCGGTAGCCGCCGCCAGGTTGCGGATGCTGGCCCCTTTCTCATAGGCGCTGCGCAACTCGTGCAACAACTGATCGCGGGTCTTCATTGACATCCGCATCGGAACCTCCACGCCCCCTGTGCCCGATAAGGCATCTAGCGTAAGAATCCGTAGCCGCCTATGGCCAGCTTTTTCTTCAAACCGATGAGCGAACTCAAGCCAACTCGATGAGGTCCCGATAATCCTCGGACCAGTAATCCTCGGTGCCGTCGGGCAACAGAACGACGCGCTGCGGATCTAGCGCCTCGGCCGCGCCGGGGTCGTGCGTCACCAACACCACCGCGCCCTGGTAGCTGCGGAGCGCGTCGAGCACCTGCTCGCGCGAGGCCGGGTCGAGGTTGTTGGTCGGTTCGTCGAGCAGCAATACGTTGGCCGTCGAGGCGACCAGACCGGCCAGGGCGAGGCGAGTTTTCTCACCGCCGGACAAAGTGCCGGCGGCCTGGTCGAGTTGCGGACCGCTGAACATGAATGCCCCGAGCAGGCCGCGCAGGTCCTGTTCGCCGGATTCGGGCGCGGCATGCCGAATGTTCTGCCAGACCGTTGCGCCGTCGTCGAGGGTGTCATGCTCCTGGGCGAAATATCCGATTCGCAGACCATGTCCGGGCTCAAGCCCGCCGGTGTCGGGTTTCTCCACGCCGGCCAGCAAGCGGAGCAGGGTAGTTTTGCCGGCGCCGTTGAGTCCAAGCACCACCACCCGCGACCCACGGTCGATCGCCAGATCAAGACCGGTGAACACCTCGAGTGACCCGTACGTCTTGCTCAGCGCCTTGACCACCAAGGGGGTGCGGCCGCATGGGGCCGGGGCGGGGAACCTGATGCGGGCGACCTTATCGGCAACGCGTTCCTCGTCAAGCGCGGCCATCATCCGATCGGCACGGCGCAACATGTT
>JAVROZ010000183.1:0-3800 GCA_032162485.1 Mycobacterium sp. | reverse complement strand
CCCGCTGGCTATTGCACCTGCTCGGATGGGTGCCGGTCGAGGCGGGTATCTACCGGGTCAACCGGGTGGTCAACCCGGATCAGGTCGCGGTCAAGGCCGAGGCCGGCGCCAGCGTCGACGAGCCGTTGCCCGAGACCTATGTCGACTACGAGACCAGCCCGCGCGAGTACACGCTGCGCAGCATCTCGACACTGCTGGATGTCCATACCCGCGTTTCTGACCTATACTCCAGCCCCCATGACCAGATCGCGCAGCAGTTGCGACTGACCATCGAGACGATCAAGGAGCGTCAGGAGTCCGAGCTGGTCAACAATCCCGAGTACGGCTTGCTCGCGCAGGCAACTCCGGAACAGACCATCCAAACGCTGGGTGGTACGCCCACTCCCGACGACCTGGACGCGCTGATCACCAAGGTCTGGAAGACGCCGAGCTTCTTCCTGACCCACCCACTCGGCATTGCGGCGTTCGGCCGCGAGGCTACCTACCGCGGTGTGCCTCCGGTGGTCGTGAGCCTGTTCGGCGCGCAGTTCATCACCTGGCGCGGGATTCCGTTGATTCCGTCGGACAAGGTGCCGGTGGAGGATGGCAAGACCAAGATCATCCTGGTGCGTACCGGCGAGGAACGCCAAGGCGTCGTCGGACTGTTCCAGCCCGGTCTGGTCGGCGAGCAGGCACCAGGGCTCTCGGTGCGGTTCACCGGCATCAACAAGTCGGCGATCGCGACATATCTGGTCACCCTGTACACGTCCCTGGCGGTCCTCACCGACGATGCGCTCGGCGTTCTCGACGACGTCGGCGTGGACCAGTTCCATGAGTACAAGTGAGTACCGGTCGGTAGACGCCGAGAGCGACTTGCCGATCGGCGCTGCTGAACTCGCGGTGCTGGCCAGCCAGCTGTACGCGGCCAGCATCCGGCCCGGACCCGACAGCCCGCCCCAGACGGCGCCCGTCGCCCCGCGCGGCAACGCGCCCGATACGACGGCTGCGGCGTCAGCCGGACGGACGGCCCTCGGCACGTCGGATCCGCTACCGGCCCCTGTTCCCTTTATCGGCTTCTCCGACATCTATATCCCGGCGCCATCTTCGCCCGGACCGGAAGGCGTGCCACCACAAACGGTGCCGGTCGCTCCGCGCGGCGGGGTTCCGGACACGACGGCGGGGCCGTCGACTGCCGCGACGTCGGCGGGTGTGGCCGATCCTTTCCTGCCGCCCGGTGTCGCCGATCTGACCGCGTTCGCGGTCCCGACGTCCGGCATCGTGCCGACTGTGCCCGGTGTGTTGGCCGGCGCACCACCGACCGCGCCGGTGGCGCCCCGGGGTTCCGCCCCGGGCTGGCTTCCCGAGGCGCCGTCGATTGCCGACCTCGGCTGGTCTGACAGGCCGGCTGTCGCGCCGGTCGGCGACGAATCGAGCTATCACTTCCTGACGCGACCCGAACCCGTGCCGCAGCTGGGCGAACAAGACAAGTCATTCGACGTCTTCAATGTTGATGCGATCCGTGCGGACTTCCCGATCCTGCAGGAGACGGTCAATGGCAAGCCGCTGATCTGGTTCGACAACGCTGCCACCACCCAGAAGCCGCAAGTGGTGATCGACCGACTGGCGTACTTCTATGCCCACGAGAACTCCAACATCCACCGTGCGGCGCACGAATTGGCGGCTCGGGCCACCGATGCCTACGAACAGGCCCGCGAGACCGTGCGCCGGTTCATCGGCGCTCCCAAAGCCGAGCAGAACATCTTCGTGCGCGGCACCACCGAAGCCATCAACCTGGTGGCTTACGCCTGGGGTGGTAAGCATTTGGGGCCAGGCGACGAGATCGTCATCACCCACCTGGAGCACCATGCCAATATCGTTCCGTGGCAACTCCTTTCGCAACGCACCGGCGCAATTCTGCGGGTCGCGCCGGTCGACGAGGCGGGCAACCTGCTACTGACGGAGTTTGAGGACCTATTGGGGCCGAAGACGAAACTGGTTGCTGCAACGCACGTTTCGAATGCTCTGGGCACGGTCACGCCGGTCGAGAAAATCGTCCAGTTGGGGCACCGCTACGGCGCGCGGGTGCTGATCGACGGCGCCCAGTCGATCCCGCACCTGCCCGTAGACGTCGCCGAACTCGGCGTCGACTTCTTTGTGTTCTCTGGGCACAAGATCTACGGCCCGACCGGGATCGGCGTGCTCTACGGAAGCGAAGAGGCTCTGGCCGAGACGCCACCGTGGCAGGGCGGGGGCAACATGATTGCCGACGTCACGCTCGAGCGGTCGCTGTACCAAGGACTGCCGAACAAGTTCGAGGCCGGCACCGGCAACATCGCCGACGCGGTCGGGTTGGGCGAGGCGCTGCGGTATGTCGAGCGAGTGGGCATCGAGCGCATGGCGGCCTACGAGCACTCGCTGCTGGAATACGCCACACCCCGCCTTGCCGACATCCCCGGCGTTCGCCTGGTGGGCACCGCGACCGAGAAAGCCAGCGTGCTGTCCTTTGTGCTGGCCGGACACGAGCCGCTGGAGGTCGGCAAGGCGCTCAACGCCGAGGGCATCGCGGTGCGTGCCGGACATCACTGTGCGCAGCCGATTCTGCGTCGCTATGGTCTGGAGGCGACCGTTCGTCCGTCGTTCGCGTTCTACAACACCCACGAGGAGATCGACGTTTTCCTCAAAGCGGTGCGTCGAATTGCTGAGGGCGGCGCCACCGTAGGTTGAGCCGCGCCCGTATTCCACGTTTCTTTTCCGCCTGATTGCAAGTGTCGGAAAACTTTCGGTTTGCTCGTAAGCTGGCGTCGTGCTTCTACCTTCAATCAGGCGACGTGGCTTGATTGACGCTGCATATACCGTTAAGACTTTGCGGGACAACGAATTTCGAGGACTAACATTTTTTCTGATTACCTCTGCGTAACAGGGGGACGGGCATGAGCAATATGCAAGTAGGGGTCGCCCGGGGGGGTGAATAAGCCGGGTGAACACCTCGACCATCGCCAAGCCTATGAACGCGCTGGGCGGGTTCTTTCAGTTCTGCGCCGAAACGTTCGTGGTGCTGGTGGCACGGAAGTGGAACTGGCGCGAAATTCTTGAGCAGATCTGGTTCGTGGCGCGGGTATCGATTTTTCCGACCATCATGTTGTCGATTCCGTACACGGTGCTCATTGTCTTCGTCCTCAACATTCTGCTGGTCGAGATCGGTGCCGGAGACCTATCCGGGGCGGGCGCGGGGCTTGCGTCGGTGACTCAGGTAGGTCCGGTCGTCACGGCGATGGTCGTCTCGGGTGCGGGTTCGACCGCCATGTGCGCCGACCTGGGTGCCCGCACCATCCGCGAGGAAATCGACGCGATGAAAGTGATTGGGATCAATCCGATTCAGGCGCTGGTGGTTCCGCGTCTCATCGCCGCCACATTCGTTGCGGTGCTGCTTTTCTCGGTTGTCGCGGTTACCGGATTGGTCGGTAGCTACATCTTCGTCGTCTACGTCCAACACGTCACACCGGGCGCATTCGTTGCGGGCATGACATTGCTCGTGGGGTTGCCGCAGGTCGTGATCTCGCACAACAAAGCGACTCTGTTCGGAATCTCCGCGGGCCTGATCGCCTGCTACAAGGGACTGTCGGTGGGCGGCGGCCCCGCAGGGGTAGGTAGCGCTGTGAACGAGACCGTGGTGTTCTCGTTCATGGCGTTGTTCTTCATCAACATCGTGATCACCGCGCTCGGTGTGAAGGTGACCGCCAAATGACCGATGCAGCATCCGAACCCCCATGGTTCGTCACTGTTGGACCCAGGCTGGTGGCTGCCACCCGGAAATTGGGTGA
>JAVROZ010000182.1:0-5117 GCA_032162485.1 Mycobacterium sp. | reverse complement strand
CCGACGCCGAACGCAAGCATTCCGAGATCATGGGGACCATCAATCAGCAGCGCACGGTGCTGGAGGGCCGCCTCGAGCAGCTGCGGACCTTCGAACGCGAGTACCGCACCCGCCTCAAGACCTACCTGGAATCCCAGCTCGAAGAACTGGGCCAGCGCGGGTCGGCGGCTCCGGTCGATTCCAGTGCCGATGCCGGTGGGTTCGAACAATTCAACCGGGGCAACAATTAGTCAGATATTCGGCCGAAGAACCTGCCGGATGCTTGCCGGGCAAGCGCCGGGCTGGACGCTCGGCGCCGTCTGCGCTGCTAGGTCTGGCAGTCGCCCCACACCGGCTGGAGGATTTCCATGCTGATCATTGCGCTCGTATTGGCCCTGATCGGGCTCGTCGCCCTGGTTTTCGCGGTGGTGACCAGTAACGAGCTGGTGGCGTGGGTGTGTATCGGCGCCAGCGTGCTGGGCGTGATCCTGCTGATCGTCGACGCCGTTCGGGAACGCCAACAGCGCGACGCGGGCGGCCAGGCCCGGCACGACGAGGAAGACGACCGGGACGCCGCCGAAGAGCCGTCTGAAGAAGCAGAAGATTACCCGGACGACGCCGACGCTGACCAAGCCTCCGGTTCGGATGCGACGCAGGAATCGGCGGCAGCGCGCGACGAAAGCGCCAAGTAACGGCGTTCAGGGCCTTCGGGCGTCGCCCGTGGGCGTGGCCAGCAACTCGCGAACCTCGTCGTCACGGACCTGACTGAAGTCCTCGTAGACGCGGCCGACGGCGTCGAAGTCGGCCGGCATCGTTGCACACACCACATCGTCGGCTTCGGCAGCGAGCTGTCGGCACGCTGAAAGCGGTCCGACAGGGACGGCGACGACTACCGATTGTGGTCCGCAGGACCGCACCGCCCGCACTGCCGCCAGCATGCTCGCACCGGTGGCGATGCCGTCGTCGACCAGAATCACCAGCCTCCCGCGCGGGTCGGAGAGCGGGCGTCCGCCCCGGTACGCCACTTCGCGTCGCTGCAGCTCGGCTGTCTCGCTGTCGATGACCGCGCGGATCTGTTCGTCGCTGATATGCAGGCTGGACACCACGTCGTCGTTCATCACCACTCTGCCGCCGCTCGCCAGCGCGCCCATCGCCAATTCGGGCCAGTGCGGCACGCCGAGCTTGCGAACCAGAAACACGTCCAGATCGGCACCTAACGCCGCGGCAACCTCCCACCCGACGGGTACACCGCCTCGAGCCAGCCCTAGGACAAGCAAACCCGGTTTCGCGCGGTATGCCCGCAAAGCGTCGGCGAGTACGCGGCCGGCATCGCGGCGGTCGCGGAACTTGCGGGTCGGCGTCCGCCGCAGAAAGCCACTGGGTGGGTTCATGGTCGTACTCTCCGGGCTGCAGGCAAGACCAAGCCTACGACCGCGCGGAATGGGCCGCACCATGCGCCGGACGCGTATCCGGCTAGATGAATCAATTGCGTTGTGCGCGAAGAAGATTGATGGTTATCGGAATGACGCGCAACCGGAGAAAACAGGGTGTCCGAGGGGGGACTTGAACCCCCACGCCCATTAGTAGGGCACTAGCACCTCAAGCTAGCGCGTCTGCCATTCCGCCACTCGGACCAAACCAACCACATGAGTTGGCAGCTAAGGCTATCGGATCGGTTGGCACCCGCCCAATCGGCCCGTGGCGATTGGCGGGCACAGCCTCGGGCGGTCGCCACCACCTGGACTCGTGGTAGTAAAGGTGACTGTGACCCATGACATTGGGGCGAACGCGGCTCCGGCCGACCCCAGCGACCCCAGTGACGATGTGGCCGAGGTGGTCAGCAAGCTGATCCAGTTCGATACCACCAACACCGGTGAACTGGAAACGACCCAAGGCGAGGCCGCATGCGCGCGCTGGATCGCCGAGCAACTCGCCGAGGTGGGCTACGAGACCGAATACGTCGAGTCGGGCGCACCTGGGAGGGGCAATGTGTTCGCCCGCCTCCCCGGCGCGGATCGTTCCCGCGGTGCCCTGATGATCCACGGCCACCTCGATGTGGTGCCGGCCGAACCGGCGGACTGGAGCGTGCACCCGTTCTCCGGCGCGATCGCAGACGGTTACGTCTGGGGTCGCGGCGCGGTGGACATGAAGGACATGGTGGGCATGACGCTGGTGCTGGCCCGGCACTTTCGCCGCGCCGGCATCGTGCCGCCGCGCGACCTCGTCTTCGCGTTCGTGGCAGACGAGGAAAACGGTGGCAAGTACGGCGCACAGTGGCTGGTCGACAACCGGCCCGATTTGTTCGCCGGCGTCACCGAAGCGATCGGCGAAGTCGGCGGCTTCTCGCTGACGGTGCCGCGCCCGGATGGTGGTGAGCGCCGCCTGTACCTGATCGAGACCGCCGAGAAGGGCATCCAGTGGATGCGGCTGACCGCACGGGGACGGGCGGGGCACGGGTCGATGGTGCACGACAACAATGCGGTGACTGCCCTCGCCGAAGCCGTGGCCCGGCTGGGCCGTCATCAATTTCCGCTGGTAGTCACCGACACGGTCGCCGAGTTCCTGGCTGCCGTAAGCGAGGAGACCGGCCTGACGTTCGACGTCAATTCGCCCGACCTGGACGGGGTGATCGACAAACTGGGCCCGATGGCCCGGATGTTGAAAGCCGTGCTGCACGACACCGCAAACCCGACCATGCTCAAGGCGGGCTATAAAGCCAACGTGGTACCGGCGACGGCGGAAGCGGTCATTGACTGTCGCGTGCTGCCTGGCCGGCTGGCGGCATTCGAGGCGGAAGTGGACGCGTTGATCGGGCCCGAGGTGAGTCGAGAATGGATCAGGAGCCTGAGCCCATACGAGACCTCCTTCGACGGTGATCTGGTCGACGCGATGAACGCCGCGGTGCTGGCGCTCGACCCCGACGCCCGGACGGTGCCCTATATGCTTTCCGGCGGGACCGACGCAAAGTCCTTCATGCGCTTGGGAATTCGCTGCTTCGGCTTCAGCCCGCTGCGGCTGCCGCCGGACCTGGATTTCTCGTCGCTGTTCCATGGCGTCGACGAACGGGTACCCGTCGAGGCGTTGAGGTTCGGCACCCAGGTGCTGGCGCACTTCCTCACCCATTGCTGATCACACGAGAGGACTGCTGATGACCGTGCCCAATCCCTACGACGCCTTGCCAGAGTTGCCGTCTTTCACCCTGACTTCCGAGACGATCACCGACGGCCAGCCGCTCGACAAACCCCAGGTCAGCGGGATCATGGGCGCGGGTGGAGAGGACATCAGCCCGCAGCTGAGCTGGACGGGCTTCCCCGCGGAGACCCGCAGCTTCGCGGTCACCGTGTACGACCCCGACGCCCCGACGGCATCCGGCTTCTGGCACTGGGCGGTGGCCAATCTGCCCGCCGACGTCACCGAACTCCCCGCCGATGCCGGCGACGGCAACGATCTGCCGGGCGGCGCGCTGACGTTGATCAACGACGCCGGGCAACGCCGCTTCATCGGCGCCGCTCCGCCCCCCGGACACGGTCCGCACCGCTACTACGTCGCCGTGCACGCGGTCGATGTCGACAAACTGGATCTCCCCGACGACGCCAGCCCGGCTTATCTGGGCTTCAACCTCTTCCAGCACGCGATCGGCCGAGCCGTCATCCACGCGACCTACGAGCAGACCTAAGCCGGCGACCAGACCGCCGTCGGCTCCGAATAACCCTTGTGACACCGGACAACATTCGCGCGTGCGTGCTCGTCCTGCCCGGTGGGCGAGTGCGCAGCGACGAGGCATCCCGGTGGTGGCAATTGGCCAACGTCCGGATGGTGTTCCTCGCCGCCGCATTACGGCGCAGGCTGGGGCGCGACGTCAAAGTGGTACGGGTCCAGTACCGCCTGCGCGGGTGGAACAGCCCGCGGCGGGACGCAGTGCGTGACGCCGAGAAGGTGTTAGGTCAGCTCCGTCAGCGTTCGGCGAACTTGGAAACCGTTGTGTTGGTTGGTCACTCGATGGGTGGTCGGGTCGCGGCAGAGTTGTCCGCCCAAGGTGGCGTCGGTGCTGTGGTGGCCCTGGCACCGTGGTGGAACGGCGACAAAGCTGACCTGATTCCGGACGGGACACGGCTGCTGGTTCTGCATGGCACCGCTGACACCCGAACCGATCCGCGACTGTCCCACGCCCAGACGCTGCGGGCTCGGCAGCGCGGGTTGGACGCACAGTGGGTGGGCATCGAGGGGGTGGGCCACCACCTGGTACGACGGTGGGCCGAGTGGCACCGCCGCACTACGGATTTCGTGGCCGAATCGCTGGCCGACCGATCACACCTGGCCTGACGGCCGCTCTGGTCTGGCAATCGCTGACCCGACGGCGTCGCCCAGCGAGGCGAATCCACCCTCATGTAACCGGCGGGCGAGGCCGTCGTGAATCTCCTTGGCCCACAAACCTCCGCCGTAGATGAAGCCGGTGTATCCCTGCAGCAGCGAAGCGCCCGCCGTAATGCGCTGCCAGGCGTCGTCGGCGGTTTCAATTCCGCCCACGCTGATCAGAACCAACCGGTCGCCGACCCGCTCATACAGCCGGCGAAGCACCTCGACCGCACGGCGGGCCACCGGCGGTCCGGAGATGCCGCCGGCGCCCAGAGTGTCGACCCCGGGTGTGGCCAACCCGTCGCGCGACACCGTGGTGTTGGTCGCCACGATGCCGGCCAGACCTAGCTCCATGGCCAGGTCCGCGATGTCGTCGATCACCGAATCGGCGAGATCCGGTGCGATCTTGACCAGCACCGGGGTGGCGCTATTGGAAGCTTCGGCCAGTACCGCCGACAGGATGGGCCGCAGCGACTCGATCGCCTGCAGATCACGCAGCCCCGGTGTGTTCGGCGAGCTCACATTGACCACCAGATACGACGCCAGCGGTGCCAGCAGGCGGGCGCTGGCCCGGTAATCGTCAACGGCGTCGGCGGCCGGTGTGTTCTTGGTCTTGCCGATGTTCACGCCGAGCGGAACGTCGGGGATGTGGTGTGCGAGCCGAGCGGCCAGCGCCCCGGCCCCGTGGTTGTTGAAGCCCATGCGGTTGAGCAGCGCGCGGTCGTCGGGCAGACGGAACAGGCGCGGACCCGGATTGCCGGGCTGGGCATGGGCGGTAACGG
>JAVROZ010000181.1:0-4275 GCA_032162485.1 Mycobacterium sp. | reverse complement strand
CACAGACGTACGCCGTCACCCGGTGGCAATTTTTCTCGCTAGCCGGATTACTTGCAGCGTCCGGGTGTGCCCGCCAGCTAGGCGATCTAGCTAGCCGGGATAGCGACGCGGCGTGAACACCACATCTTCGGTGTCGGCTGAGTGCCACTGCGTTTGGGATGACCCGATGATCAGCAGACAGCGCATATCGACATCGGCAGGGTTTAATTCGGCCAGTCGAACGACGCGGACGTCCTCGTCAGGGCCGGACACATTCCGGCCGATGACCACCGGCGTGCCGGGATCGCGATGTTTGAGCAACAGGTCCCGCATCGCGCCTACCTGCCAGGTCCGCGACTTGGACGCCGGGTTGTAGATCGCCAGCACCAGATCGGCGGCAGCCGCGGCATCCAGGCGCTGCGCAATGACGTCCCACGGCTTGAGTCGGTCCGACAACGAGATCACCGCGTAGTCATGCCCCAGCGGGGCACCCACCCGGCTGGCCACCGCCTGGGCGGCCGTCATCGCCGGAATCACCCGGACCTGCACATCCGGCCACTGCTTGGCTTCCTCCAGCACGGCGGTGGCCATCGCGAACACGCCGGGGTCCCCCGAGGACACCACCGCCACCGCGTGGCCCTGCTCGGCCAGCGAGCAGGCCAGTCGGGCGCGGGCAGGTTCGTCGGTGTTGTCGCTGGCGTGGCGACGCTGGCCGTCGCGGGCCGGCACGCGGTCCAGGTATCCGCCGTAGCCGATCAAGTCGGTCGCTCGCGCCAGTTCCCGTCTGCTCTGCGGTGTCATCCACTCGGTGCCGCCGGGGCCCAGGCCCACCACTGCCACGGAGCCCCCGGCGCCGGCACCGCCGTCATAACGCCGACCGCCGGGCAGCATGGCCAGCGAAAAGTAGGGCACGCTGGCCTCGTCGACGTCAGCCGCGGGCAGCACGCGTTGCGCCGGGGTACTGGCCCGCTCCACGTAGAACGTGTGGTCGAGCCGCCCGGAAGCCGAAAGCGCTTCGCGCACATTGTGATACGAGCGACCGAGTTTGAGTATCACCGCTGCGTCGGCGTCGGCGAGCCGGCGCGTCAACTCTGCCACCGGCAACGTGCCCGGCAGCACCGACAGCACCTCGTCGCCCGCCACCAGCGGGGTGGCGACGGCGGCTGAGGCCGCACTCACCGACGTCACCCCCGGGATGATCACGGCGTTGAACCGCTGCGTGAGCCGCGTGTGCAAATGCATATAGGAGCTGTAGAACAGCGGGTCGCCCTCGGCGAGGAGCGCCACATCACGTCCCGCGCCGAGATGCGCGGCGATGCGCTCGGTGGCTTCGACGTAGAAATCCTCCAGCGCACCCGCGTAGCCGCCGGGATGATCGGTTGTCTCGGTGGTCACCGGATAAACCAGGTGCTCCTCGACCTGACCCGGCCGCAGATACCGCTCGGCGATCCCGCGGGCGATGCTGCGGCCATGGCGGGCGCTGTGATAAGCCACCACGTCAGCCTCGCCGATCACCCGGGCCGCCTTGACCGTCACCAACTCCGGGTCACCGGGTCCCAGTCCGACGCCCCAGAGCGTGCCGCGATCCGTCATTCGCGGTCGGTCGCAATCGCGTTGACGGCAGCGGCGGCCATGGCGCTGCCGCCACGACGCCCCTGCACCACCAAATACGACATGCCGCGCGGGCGTTCGACCAGTTCCTGCTTGGACTGCGCGGAGCCGACGAAGCCGACCGGTCCACCCAGCACCGCTGCGGGTGCGGGGACGCCCTGGTCAATCAGCTCCAGCAGCCGGAAGAGCGCGGTGGGGGCGTTGCCGATCGCGACTACGGAGCCGGCCAGGCGGTCGGCCCAGAGCTCCACGCCGGCGGCCGAGCGGGTGATCTGCTGGTCGGCGGCCACTCCGGCGGCGCGCGGATCGGCCACCAACGACACGACCTCGTTCCGGGCGGGCAGTCGCGCGGTGGTGATCCCGGCCGCCACCATCGACGAATCGCACAACACCGGTGCACCGCCGCGCAGGGCTGCGCTGGCCCGCGCGACGACGTCCTCGGTGAATGCCACGAAGTCGGCGACATCGACTTGACCGCAGGTGTGAATCAACCGGACCACCACCCGCTCGACGTCAGCCGGGAATCGCGTCAGATCGGCTTCGGCGCGGATGGTCGCGAACGACTGCCGGTAGATCTCCGCAGCGTCGCGGATGTAGTCGAGCACCCGATCACCTTAAGACCTGAGCAACCGGTAGCCCGTTTCGGTGGCGACCAACACTTCTCCGTTCGGCGGGCTGCCGCACGCCCGTTCGCACCCGACGAAGTGCCGGTGCACCGGATATGCCCCGTCCAGAGAAGCCGCGGCGTCGGCCCGAACGTCGGCGAGCGAGTGTGCGCAGCCGGGACTGCCGGTGCAGGCGCTCACGCTCAGCCAGGGGGAGTTCTTGTCGAACACCAGACCCAGCGGCGCGAGCACGCGGAGACTGACGTCGGCCACCTCTTCGGTCAGATCGCACACCAGCACCGAGCGCCACGGGGTGATCACCATGGGCGCCTCGATCGCTGCGAAATACTCGGCGACGCGGGTAGGCAAGGTCCCGAGCGGTACTGCCGCGCCCAGCGCGACCCGACCGTCATCCTGAGGGATCCAACCCACCGGCGCCGTGCCGACCGGGGAAAAGGCGGTGGCCCACTCGACACCGGGCAGTAGGTCCTCAAGATCGTCCAATTCCGTTACCCGCCAAGCCGTTCCGCGGATATCGACAAACCGTAGCGCCATATCGATCAGGTTTGCGGTGACGTCGGTGAGCCGTACGCCGGTGTCGCGACCGGCCAACAGCAGCGCCGGGCCGTCCTCGAACACGTGCACACCGACATCGGCGCGCAGGCCGGACACATCGCCACGACCGTCGTCCAGGCTGAACCAGAAGCGTCCACCCAGCTCGGCGAGCCTGGGTTCAGCGCAGATCGCCGCGTCCAGCTCGGCGACCCACGGCCGCACGTCCGCATTACCGCCAGCGCGGCCGGACAGCGGCGAGGCCACGATGTTGCGGACGCGTTCGTGGGTGGCCGACGGCAACAGCCCGGCGGCCGCGATTGATTCGGCGACGGCCGGGACGTCGGTGATCGAGCGCAACTGCACATTTCCGCGTGCAGTCAGCTCCAACGTCGCCGAACCGAATTCGTCGGACAAACTCGCCAGCGTCGCCAACTGAGCCGCGGTGATCATGCCGCCCGGCAATCGAATCCGCACCAGCGCGCCGTCAGCGGCCTGGTGCACCTGCAACGCGCCCGGACAGGCGTCGGAATCGCGGGTCCTGGCCACCTATCCACGGTACGACTTCCTGGCAACGCTGCAGCAGCGATGTCACCTGCGATACCGCGTTTGCGCATCGACCGGGCCAATCCCGCCGGTGCTCGCGCGATGTGGTTTGGGATGAGAATCCCCGGGCATACCGGTGCCTGTGCGAACGGTGGAATACGTCCCCGGACGCTTGGCCGACGTCTTCGGTGGTCCGGCGGGGCCCACCATCCTGCTGTGGCACGGCATGCAGACCGATGCGCGCGCCGCCGTCCGGCCCCTCGCCGCGCTGCTGGCCGACCATGGTGCCGCCGTGGTGGCGCCGGATTGGAATTCGCATGCCGACGACGGCGGGCGGGCGGATCTGCTGGGTTCGCTCGAGTTCACCCAGCAGCGCGCCAGTGACGGGATCGTGCTGGTCGGCTGGTCGCTCGGCGCGGCGGCCGCAGCCGGCTTGACGCTGAATGCGGCACGTTTCGATGTCGCACTGGCACACACGGTTTGCCTGGCGGGTGCCTTCATGGCCCCCGATCCGATCTCCGGTCGGCCGGTCACCGCACAACTGACAGCCGACCACGTCGGCACGCCGTTTACGTTGCTACATGGCCTGGCTGACGATGTCGTGCCGGTGAGCGCCAGTAGAGAGTTCGCCGCAGCGCTCGATCAGGTCGGGTGGCCTGTCGAGCTGGTGGAGTTGGCAGCCGATCACGGATCGATCGCCGGCGCCGAGTACGACGCGGTCGCTGACCGCTACGAGCCCGGAGCGGGCGCGGAAGCGCAACGCGTCGCCAGCGAGGTCGCGGCTCGGATCGCAGCGACGCTCGACCACTGAGTAACGCCAAACAAATTGGAGTAGCCGCCTACTCTACTGACCTGCCACCGTCCGGCCGGACACTTCGAGCCATGGAAAAGCGCGGTGATCATGCGGTGGTGTTGGGTGCCAGTATGGGCGGTTTGTTGGTGGCCCGGGTATTGGCCGACTTCTACGATCAGGTGACGCTCG